>JAZNYQ010000020.1:0-22015 GCA_045594545.1 Eubacteriales bacterium
ATAGCACTTCCGCCGAACAGGGCACCCGCGATCATGCTGACGATGGGCATTTTAGCTCCGCAGGGGATGAAGCCGGTGGTCATAATGGTCATTTTCCGATCCCGGTCCTGATCGATGGTACGGCTGGCCATGATGCCGGGAACGCCGCAGCCGGAGGCTACCAGCATAGGAATGAAGCTCTTGCCGGAAAGGCCGAATTTGCGGAACAGGCGGTCCATAATAAAGGCCACACGCGCCATATATCCGCAGTCTTCCAACATGGAAAGAAGCAGGAAGAGGATCAGCATCTGCGGTACAAAACCAAGTACCGCCCCGATCCCGCCAAGGGCGCCCTCGGTGATCAGGCTGACCAGCCACGGGGTCACACCCCAACTGCCCAGCAGATTTTCAGCACCCGGAATGATCCATTCGCCAAAGAGGGTGTCATTCATAAACCCGACCGTCCAATCGCCCACCGTGCCGATGGAAATGGCGTATACCACAAACATAATGATGGCAAAAATGGGAAGTGCCAACCAGCGGTTGGTAACAATACGGTCGATCTTGTCGGATACGGTGATTCGGGTCAGGCTCTTCTTTTTATAGCATCCCTGCAAGAGGGAATCGATATACAGATACCGTTCGTTGGTGATAATGCTCTCGGCATCGTCATCAAAACGCTGTTCCATCTTTACGATGTCCTGCTCGATATGGGATAAAATCTCGGGAGAGAGACCCAGTTTTTCAATTGCCTTTTGGTCGCGCTCGAACAATTTGATGGCATACCAGCGCTGTTCCTCATCGGGTAGGTTGTGGATCGCCGCTTCCTCAATATGTGCCAGCACGTGTTCTACCGAACCTGAGAAGATGTGCCGAGGCTCGACCTTTCCGTGCTTGGCGGCCATCACGGCCGTATCAGCCGCATCGGTAATGCCGGTATTTTTGAGGGCAGAGATCTCCACGATGGGGCAACCCAGCCGCTGGGAAAGCCGATCAATGTCGATCTTATCGCCGTTGCGCCGCACTACGTCCATCATATTGATAGCGATAACGACGGGAATCCCCACCTCGATCAGTTGAGTAGTCAGATATAAATTACGTTCCAGATTCGTTCCGTCAACGATATTCAGAATGGCATCGGGCCGCTCATCAATAAGTACATTGCGCGACACCACCTCTTCCAAGGTATAGGGAGAGAGGGAATAGATGCCGGGCAGGTCGATCAACGTGACCTGCTCATGCCCTTTGATCTTGCCTTCTTTTTTCTCTACCGTAACACCCGGCCAGTTGCCCACATATTGATTCATGCCGGTAAGGGCATTAAACAGGGTGGTCTTGCCGCTGTTGGGGTTGCCCGCAAGGGCAATCTTAATTTCCATAATAACCTCTTCCTTGTTAGTCTATGCTAACTCATAGTGAAAATAAATTATTCGATCTCGATCATCTGGGCATCTTCCTTGCGGATCGACAGTTCATAGCCACGCACCGTCAGTTCCATCGGGTCACCTAAGGGAGCTACCTTGCGAAGATAGATCTCGATGCCTTTGGTAATGCCCATATCCATGATCCGCCGCCGTACAGCGCCTTCCCCATGAACCTTGACTACCTTGGCCGTCTTGCCGATCTTTAGGTCTTTTAATGTATTCATACTGCATCTCTCCTTTAGTTAGCATATGCTAACCACAACCCATATTATAATCACACAGGGAAAGTTTGTCAATACTTTTTTTGTCGATTTTTGAAAAAAAGTTTGACCCTTGCCAAAAGAGGGAATTCGTGGTATGCTATAAGAAAAGGAGGCGATATCGGTGAAAATTCAGGAATCGGGCGAGATGTATCTGGAAACGATCTTGCGCCTGTCCCAACAAGGGAAAAGGGTACGGTCCATTGATATCGCCGAGGATATGGGCTATTCCAAGCCGAGCGTGAGCCGTGCGGTTGGGCTGCTCAAGGCGGGACAGTTTATTGAGGTGGATAAAGACGGCTTTATTGCCTTGACCGAAAGCGGTTATGATCGGGCACAAAAGATTTTTGAGCGGCATCAACTGCTCACCGCCTGTCTGATGAAACTGGGCGTGAGTGAGAAAACGGCCGCCGAGGATGCCTGCAAAATCGAGCATGATATCTCGGATGAATCCTTTGAGGCCATCAAAAAATTTATGGAATAAAGAAAGCAGACTCTTTCGAGTCTGCTTTCTTCTTATAGTGTAGCGGACATAACCGCCTTAATGGTATGCATACGGTTTTCGGCCTCGTCGAAGACGATCGACTGCGGGCCTTCGAACACCTCGTCGGTGACTTCCATGCAATCCAGCCCGAAACGGCCGCAGATCTCGGCGCCCAGACCCGTTTTCAGATCATGGAAAGCGGGCAGACAGTGCATAAAGCGGCACTGGGGACCGGCAATGTCCATCAGTTCCTGTGTCACGCGGTAGGGGGAGAGGGCGCGGATGCGATCTTCCCACACCTCGACCGGCTCACCCATCGACACCCATACGTCGGTATAGATGATATCGGCGCCGACCACGGCAGTGGCGGGATCTTCACTCAGTTCAATGATGGCTCCCGTTTCGGCGGCAATGGCACGGGCCGTTTCGACCAGCGCATCGTCGGGGAAATAGCGGCGAGGGGCACAGGCCACAAAGTGCATGCCCATCTTGGCGCAACCGATCATCAGAGAGTTGCCCATATTATAGTGGGCTTCACCGGTGTAGACCAGTTTTCTGCCCTTGAGGGAACCGAAATGTTCTTTGATAGTAAGGAAGTCGGCCAGAATCTGGGTGGGGTGAAACTCATTAGTCAGCCCGTTCCAGACGGGAACACCGGCATATTTGGCCAGTTCTTCTACCAAGTTCTGACCGTAGCCACGATATTCAATACCGTTGAACATACGCCCCAGTACCCGTGCGGTATCGGGGATGCTTTCTTTTTTACCCATCTGGGAACCCGACGGGTCGAGATAGACGGGGTGCATACCCAAATCGGCCGCCGCCACCTCAAAGGCGCAACGGGTACGGGTACTCGTCTTTTCAAAAAGCAGGGCAATGCTCTTGCCTTCGTGATCCCGATGGGGGATGCCCGCCTTCTTTTTGGCCTTGTAATCGGCGGCTAAGTCGAGTAAATATTCAATCTCTTCGGGAGTAAAATCCAGTAATTTGAGAAAATGTCTGCCTTTTAACATACAACGCTCCTAATGATTTCGATGGCTTTTTGTAGGGTTTCCATGGGGATATTGAGGGCGGGTAACAGCCGCACCTTGTCTTTGGCAGTTAAACACAAAACACCCTGTTCCATGCAGGCGGCGACCACCTCTGCGGCGGGTTTGACTGTCTTAATGCCGATCATCAACCCCATGCCCGTGACGGCTTCGACACCGTCGGCGTTTGAGAGGGTATCAAAGACGTATTGGCTCTTTTTGCGGACATCAGCCAACATCGTATCGTCGATGCGGGAGAGGACATATTCGGCCGCGGCACAGGCAATAGGGTTGCCGCCGAAGGTCGAGCCGTGGTCGCCAAAGCCCAGTACCGATTCCATTTTTTTGCTCATCAGCGTAGCCCCTAAGGGTAAACCGCCCGCCAGACCCTTGGCGGTGGATACCACGTCGGGGGTGATGCCATAATTCATATAGGAATACAGGGCGCCCGAACGGCCGTTGCCGCTCTGCACCTCGTCGATCATCAGTACGATATCGTTCTCTTGGCATAACTGTGCCACGCCCTTGACATACTCCTCGTCCAGTGCGCGTACGCCGCCCTCGCCCTGCACACATTCCATCAAAATGCCGGCCACCTTATGGCTGTGGATGGCGACTTTGAGGGTATACAGGTCATTGGCGGGGACATGGATAAAGCCGTCGGTCAGTGGTTGAAACAGTGTATGGAAATGATCCTGACCGGTGGCTGCCAGTGTAGTCAGGGTACGACCGTGGAAGCTTTGTTCCAAGGTAATAATGGTATAGCAGTCGCCGCCTTTGTGCTCGGCGGCGTATTTGCGGGCGAGTTTGATGGCGCACTCGTTGGCTTCGGCGCCCGAATTGCTGAAGAACACCTTGCTCATGAAGGTGCGTTGGCACAGCGTTTGGGCAAGCCGTGCGCAAGGATGGGTATAGTAGAGGTTGGAGGTATGGGATACTTGATCCAGTTGAGCGGTCACCGCCGCTTTCCACCCCTCGTCGCCATGACCCAAGGCCGTGACGCCGATGCCCGAGCCCATATCAATATATTCTTTTCCGGTTTGGTCGTATACCAACGAGCCTTTGCCAGATACGATCTCCAGATCGAACCGCTTATAGGTATTGGCTACGTATTGTTTATCTATCTGTTTCATTTTGTCACCATGGTACCGGCGCCTTCGTCGGTCAGCAATTCCATCAGAATCGAGTGGGGGACACGGCCGTCCATAATAATGACCGAGTGCACGCCCTTATGTACCGCTTCGATGCAGCAATCCACCTTGGGGATCATGCCGCCCGAAATGATGCCCTGTTCCTGCAGGTGTTCGGCCTCATCCAGCGTGATCTTGGGGATGAGGGTAGAGGGATCGTCCTTATCCTTGAGGATGCCGGCGATATCGGTCATCATGATCAGACGCTCGGCGCCAAGTGCCCCTGCAATAAAGGCGGCGGCGGTGTCGCCGTTGATGTTGTAGGCGTTGCCCTGCTCGTCACAACCGATGGTGGAAATGACGGGGATATATCCCTTTTCCAGCAGGTCAAAGACGGGTTGAATGTTGACATTGGTGATCTGCCCGACATAGCCCAATTTCTCATTTTTGACTCTGGCTTCAATGAGTCGGCCGTCCATGCCCGAAATGCCCATGGCTCGACCGCCCTTCATTTCCAAAAGGTTGACCAAAGTTTTGTTGACCTTGCCGGCCAATACCATTTGGACGATATCGACCGTTTCCTTGTCGGTGACGCGCAGACCGTCGACAAACTCGGGCTTTTTACCCAGACGGTCCATCAAATCATTGATCTCGGGACCGCCGCCATGCACCAGCACGATCTTGACCCCGATCAGCCACAACAGGACGATGTCCTCCATCACCTGCTGCTTGAGGTGTTCATTGATCATGGCATTGCCGCCGTATTTGACAACGACGATCTGTCCCGTATAGCGTTTGATGTGCGGCAGGGCTTGGGTGAGGACCTCGGCCCGCTCGGCATTGGAAAATTCGTTCATCAAGTTCTGTAATCTCCGTTTATTTTTACATAATCATAGGTCAGGTCGCAACCCCAGGCGGTGGCGCTGTGCTCGCCGCTATCCAGCGTGACCAGAATTTCAATTTCTTTTTCCAGCAAGATCTCCTTGGCTTTCTCTTCCGAGAACTCGACGCCGGCGCCGTTTTTGCAGACCTCAATGGTGCCCTTGTTGCTGCGGAAGCAAACGCCGACCCTGTCGACATCGACATCGGCACCCGAATATCCAATGGCGCACAACACGCGCCCCCAGTTGGCATCGGCGCCGAACATGGCGGCTTTGAGCAGGGAGGAACAGATAACCGACTTAGCCACTGTCTTGGCGGTCGCTTCATCGGCGGCGCCCGTCACCTTACATTCGAGCAGTTTGGTAGCGCCCTCGCCGTCACCCGCAATGGTGCGGCACAGATAGACGGTTACCGAATTGAGCGCTTGACAGAAGGCGGCAAAATCGTCATCTTCCTTGTCAATGACAGGGTTTTCAGCCATGCCGTTGGCCAAGACCGTGACCATATCATTGGTCGAGGTGTCGCCGTCGATCGAGAGCATATTAAAGGTATTGGTAATGTCGTGAGAAAGTGCCTGCCGGAGCATGGCGGGGGAGATGGCAACGTCGCTGGTGATAAAGACCAGCATGGTGGCCATGTTGGGATGGATCATGCCGCTGCCTTTGGCGATCCCGCCGATGCGGCAGGTCTTGCCGCCGATCTCAAACTCCACGGCAATTTCTTTCTTGATGGTGTCGGTCGTCATGATGCCTTCGGCGGCATCATCCGAACCGTTTATACTTAAGCCGGCTGCCAGGGAGGGGATCCCGGCAGCAATTGGCTCAAGCGGCAAAGGCTGACCGATAACACCGGTAGAGGCAACCACGATATCACTCGGGTCGATCCCCAGGGCATCGGCAGTCATTTTGCTCATCTTTTCGGCAATTTCAATACCATCGGCATTGCAGGTATTGGCGTTGCCGCTGTTACAGATCACAGCCTGCGCCACCCCGTTTTCCAGATGGCGGCGGGTCACCGTCAGTGGCGCGCCTTTTACCAAGTTAGTGGTATAAACGGCGGCGGCCGTGGCCGGAACCTCACTGTAGATCAAGGCCAGATCTTTTTTGGTTTTGTTGTGGCGGATCCCGCAATGGATCCCGTTGGCGGTAAAGCCCTTGGCGGCACATACCCCGCCTTGAATGGTTTTCATCTTAAATTTCTAATCCTTTCGATTCCTCGACACCCATACGGATATTCATGTTCTGTATGGCCGCGCCCGATGCGCCTTTGCCTAAATTATCAAAGCGGGCGATCAGCAGTAAACGCTCCTCATTGCCCTGCACCGTTACCGCCATATTGTCCCGTCCGGCGTAAGCGTTTGCCGACAAAAATCCGCTCTCGCTCGCCTCGGGGATAAATCGAATCAGTCCGTTGGCATATCTTTGTAAGTATACATCTTCTACCGCCTCTTTGTCAACCCCGTGAAGCCCTACGGTCACCTCCATGCCGGCATAAAAATCGCCGACGATCGGGCAAAAAACGGGAGCGGTTGTCAATCCGCACACTTTCACCATTTCGGGTAGGTGCTTGTGTGTTTGTGTCAGACCGTATTGACGGGGGGCATTCAGCAGCGGATCCCGCCCATCGCCTTCATATTCGGCAATCATTTTCTTGCCGCCGCCCGAATATCCCGTCAGGGAAAAGGCAGTAAGTGCCGTGTCGGGCGCAATCACTCCCGCCGCCACCAAAGGTTCGACCAGAGCAATAAATCCGCTGGCATGGCAACCGGGATTGGCAATGCGATTGGCCGTCGCTATTCTTTCCCGCTGACCCGCCAGTTCCGCCATGCCGTAGACCCAACCGTCGGCCGTGCGGTGTGCTGTCGAGGTGTCGATAACGGTGGTGTTATCATTCTCAATCAGAGAAACGGCTTCCATGGCCGCCGCATCGGGCAGGCATAAAAAAGCAATATCGGCACGGTTGAGAGCATCCTGTCTGGCCGCTGTGTCTTTGCGATAGGCTTCACTCAGGGTGATGCGCTCAATATCCTTGCGGTGGCTGAGCCGCTCTTCGATGCGAAGCCCCGTCGTTCCTGCGCTGCCGTCAATGAATACTTTTGTCATGTTTCTGCCTCTTCTCTGAATAAATATGCAACAATTATACGCTCATTCCCCCATAATGTCAAGAATTATTTAGTGTTTTATGCAAAAAAATCACCCGCCAATGAATACTTGGCGGGTGGATCCTCATACCAGAGCGATGGCGGTGATCAAGGACAGGAAAACGATGGCCGAAATGGAGATGAGTTTAATTAAAATATTGATGGCCGGACCGGAGGTGTCCTTAAAGGGATCGCCAACCGTATCGCCTACGACCGAGGCTTTGTGGGAATCGCTGCCTTTGCCGCCGAAATGGTCGGATTCAATGTGCTTCTTGGCGTTGTCCCATGCGCCGCCGGCATTGGAAAGAACAATGGCTAAAATAAATCCCGAAACGGTCGAACCGAGCAACATACCCGAAACGCCCCGTACGCCAAGCAGAAAGCCGACCAGAATGGGGGAGGCTACGGCTAAAACCGAGGGCAGGATCATTTCTTTTTGGGCGGCGCTGGTGCACAGATGCACGCAGCGAGCATAGTCGGGCGTGGCGGTGCCGTCCATGATGCCGGCAATCTCCCGAAACTGCCGACGCACTTCCAGCACGATGCTCTGTGCCGCCTTGCCCACCGATTCCATGGTCATGGAGGCAAAGACAAAGGGGAGAACGGCGCCGACAAAAATGCCGACCATCACGAAGGGATCCATAATATTCAAGGAGGAAAGTTGGAAATCGGGCACATGGATCTGCACCTGCTCAATAAAGGAGGCGATCAGCGCCAAAGCGGTCAGCGCCGCCGAACCGATGGCAAAGCCCTTGCCGGTTGCCGCCGTTGTATTGCCCAGGGCATCCAGCGCATCGGTGCGTTCCCGCACCTGCGGATCCAGTCCCGCCATTTGGGCAATACCGCCCGCATTATCGGCAATGGGACCGTAAGCGTCGGTAGCCAAGGTGATGCCGAGCGTAGACAACATGCCCACGGCCGCCAAACCGATCCCGAACAGTCCGCTGACCAGATAGGAAACGATGATACCTGCACCGATGATCACAATGGGGATTACCGTGGACATCATGCCAAGGGAAATACCGCCGATGATGATGGTGGCCGAACCGGTCACGCTGGTGGAGGCCAGTTTCTTGGTCGGACGGTAGGAATCGGATGTGAAATATTCGGTAAAATAGCCGATCAATACACCTGCGGCCAAGCCGCATAAAATGGCCAGATACGGGCCGATCTTACCGATGGTAAACCGGATGAGCGGATAGGCGGCGATGGCCATAATGCCGCTGGAGATCCATGTGCCCCGCCGCAAGGCCGAAAGGAGGGTTTTCTGCGAAGTATTTTCCTTGGTGCGCACGAACAGGCTGCCGATAATGGAAGCCAGGATGCCGATGGCCGATAAGATCAGCGGCACGGCCATGCCCATCATGCCCAATCCCGAAGCGGCGGCCAGTGTGGCACAAGATAAGATGGCGCCGACATAGGATTCAAACAGATCCGCGCCCATGCCGGCTACATCGCCCACATTATCGCCTACGTTGTCGGCAATAACGGCAGGGTTGCGGGGATCGTCCTCAGGAATGCCGACTTCCACTTTACCGACCAGATCGGCGCCGACATCGGCCGCCTTGGTAAAGATACCGCCGCCCACACGGGCAAACAGGGCAAAGGCCGAAGCGCCCATGCCAAAGGTGATCATGGTGGAAGATATGGTCATGGCATCCGCCTCAAAAGCGGCGGAAAGTATGTAGAACCAAGCGGTGATATAGGCCAGTCCGAAACCAACCACCACAAATCCCATAACCGCTCCGGCATTAAAGGCAACCCGCAATCCGCGGTTGATGCTCTTCTGGGCCGCATAAGCGGTGCGGGCGTTGGATGCCGTGGCGATCTTCATGCCGATAAAACCGGCCAATGCCGAGAAGATCCCGCCTGTCAGAAAGGCAAAGGGGATAAAGATCGAGGGCAACAATCCAATAAAATAGAGAACCAGTAACAGGAGAAAAACAGCGGCAAAAAATAGGGCAACACCGAAGTACTGTTTTTTCAGATAGGCGTTCGCTCCGCTTTTGATGGCTGAGGAGATTCGTTTCATCTCATCCGTGCCTTCGGGTACCTTGAGAACACGTACCGCTAAAATCAGGGCAAAGATCAGCGCCGCGGCGGCACCGACGGGGGCCAGCCATAAAAAGTCCATATAGATACCTCCGTTTGCTTTGTTATTGTAAGTTCAATGTAGCATGCCAAACCAAGAAAAATCAACCATTTTCCCCTTGGTTTTTGTGGTACTGCCCTTGTTTTTGTAAATTTTTTATGATATAGTAAAATAGCAAGAAATCGGATCATGTATAAAAAAGGAAGGAAAGTGGAAATGGCATCCTATGTTTTTGCCTCGGGCGGCATGAAAAATTTTGTCGTGATTCCGGCCGCTGTGGTCGATCGGCATTTGAGCGCTTGCGACGGTGATGCGCTGAAAGTATTGCTGTACTTGTTGCGCCATGAGGATGTCAGCGTGACCGATGCCGAACTGTGCACCGCCTGCCATATCTCCGAACAGGCGCTGGCCAAGGCCATGGAATATTGGATCAAAACCGGTGTGCTTCGCAAAAACGGCGCCACCCTGTATCTGGCCTCATCCCAGCCTACCACGTCGGCCATGCCCGTCTTTTCGGGCGAGTCGATCGCCATGCGGGCGACGCAGGACCGTATGTTGGCCGAACTGTTCACACAGGCCGAACGCATCCGCAACAAGACCCTTTCGCCTTCCGAGATCAATACCATTTATAATTTGTACGACACCATCGGCCTACCCGCTTCAGTCATTGCCCTGTTACTGGAATACTGTCAGGAAGCGGGGAAGACGGGTACCCAGTATATGTATGTGACCGGTGCCGCTTGGTGTGAGGAGGGTATCACCACGGCCGAGGCCGCCAATGAGAAGATCGAATCGCTTCGCCGCGCCCGTGCCTTAGAGGGTCGGGTCAAGTCGGCATTGGGTATCGATCGGGCCTTGTCTACCAAGGAGCGTAACTTCCTGAGTACTTGGACCGAAAGTTTGGGCTATGGCGTGGAGGAGATCGTCTATGCCTTTGAACAGGCGGTTGATAATACGGGGAAACTGAGTTTTTCCTATATGAATAAAGTTTTGCAGAACTGCTATGAGAGCGGTTGCCGCACGGTGGATGATATGCGGAACCAGACTCCGCCCGCCTCCGCACCCAAACCCAAAAAGAGTAGCCGCAAACTGAAGAATAATACCGATATCACCATACAGAAAGAAGATTTGTTTGTGCCCTTCTGGGTCGTAGAAGGGGAGGAGGAATAAGGATGGCATATGATGTAAGTATCATTGAGGCGGTGGATGAGCTGTTTCGCCGTCGCCGCGAGGATAGCATCGCGGCACTGGAACGCCGCCGTGCCGAGGCCTATAAAAAAGATCCCAAGATCCGCGCCGTGGATGCTGAACTGGCTAAAAAATATCGGGAACTGATCACATCTGCCTTCGGCGGCAAAGCTCCCAGCAAGAAGGAGACCCGTGCCGTTGCGGTGGATCATCTGGCCACCCGCGCCGAACTGCTGGTGCAGGCGGGCTTCCCCGTAGATTATCTGGAACTCAAATACCATTGTTCCAAGTGCTCGGATGAGGGCTTCATTCAGGGTAAAATGTGTACTTGCTACCGCAAGGCGCTCAATAAGGAAGCGGCCGGCCGCACCAAACTGGCCAGACTGATGGAAGAACAAACCTTTAAGTCCTTTAAGATAGATCTGTATCCGGAGGGCACCGCCCGTAAAAATATGGAGCGGGTCTATAATAAGGTCAAGGATTATGCCGAGAATTTTTCGCCCAAGTCGGGCAACCTACTCTTTACCGGCGGCACCGGTGTGGGCAAGACCTTTTTGTCCTCGGCCGTCGCCCGCCATGTGATCGATAAAGGGTTCTCGGTCGTATATGACAGCATCTCGAATATTATCAGCGAGTTTGAGGCGGTCAAATTCAATAAAGCGCAGATCGATCTGAGCAAGTATGACACCTGTGACCTGCTGATCATCGACGATTTGGGCACCGAAATGATTACTCAGTTCTCCGAGTCGGTCGTTTACACCTTGCTGAACAATCGTATCAATATGCGCAAGCCCATGATCGTCAGTACCAATATCAATGCCGATCGAATAGGGGAAATGTATTCCCAAAGCGTAGTATCCCGTCTGTCGGGCGAGTTTCTGATCCTGCCCTTTGTCGGGAAGGACCTTCGCCAGCATCGTAAAAAATAATTATATAGGAAGGAAACACTATGATTACCAAAACGGATTTTTACGGCTATGAAAAATATATCATCGCTTCCGACCGTCTTTCGGTCGAGGTGATGACCCTCGGTGCCACCGTCACCTCCATCAAGCTCGACGGCAAGGAGTTCGCCATGGGGCTTGCTACTCCCAAAGAGTATCAGGATTGCCCCAATTATGTCGGGTGCATCGTCGGCCGTTACGCTAACCGTATCGCCAAGTCCAGATTTACCTTGAACGGTCAGGAATATGTTCTGCCCGCCAATGAGGGGGAAAATCAACTGCACGGCGGTCCCTATGCGCTCAACAGCAGGGTCTGGAAAGCCCAGTCGGTCGGGCAGAACAGCGTCATCTTTGCTATTGACTCGCCGATGATGGATAACGGCTACCCCGGCAACCTGTCAGCCAGCGTGACCTATACCGTTATCGATGATAAACTGCGCATCGATTTTGATGCCGATTCGGATGCCGATACCATCTATGCCCCGACTACTCATTTGTATTTCACCGTCGGTGGTCCCGGACGCTCGCTTGATACGGTTTTATGGATGAACGCGTCGACCTATCTGGCTGTAGATGAGGAACTGATTCCTGTCGGCGATCCCGTTGCCGTGTCGGGCGCTCACGATTTCCGCACCGCCCGCAAGATCGGACAGGATTTCGATACCTTTTTCGTGCTGGACGGGGAGGGCAAGGCTGCCGTTTGCGAAAAGGACGGTGCCCGCATGACCATCGCTACCGATATGCCCGGTCTGCAACTGTATACCGGTCAGGGCCTGCCTGAGAATCTGGGTGCCTATTGCGGCTTTGCGCTCGAGCCGGCCATTCATCCCAACAGCCCCAACCGTCCCGACTTCCCCTCGCCCGTACTCAAGAGAGGCGACCATTATCATAAGTACATCGACTATACCTTTGAACTCATCTGATATGACCAAAAAAGAGTATTTGCGCGGGCAGATGGCGGCTCACCCTGCTACCTGCCCGCAAGATCTAATAAAACAATGTTATCAAGCCGCTTTCGGTGCCGAGCATCTGTTAAACGATCGTGAGGCCGCCAAGCAATATTTCAACGAGGAATGGGAATCGGTGATGCCCCGCAAAGGACAACTGGTTGAGGTCATCTCCGACCATGTCTGCCGCGTGCATCTGGATGTCTGGAAAGACAAAGGGTTATCGGCCGATTGGCTCTTTTCGCTCTTTTGCCTTTCTCAACCCCAACAGGAAAGCCTTGACGAATGGCTGGACGCGGCGGAGGAACTGACGGGAAAGCCGATCGATAAGGAATATCGCAACGACCCGCATCCTGTCCATCATTCCGAAGAATACCGCAGGGCGGAAAAGCCGAGTTACCGTGTCGTGTCCCGCTATCTTTGCCGTCTGATCCCTATTCTGGAACGGATGGGGCAGGTGACGGCGATCGACGGCCGTGCCGCCGCCGGTAAAACCACATTGGCAAACGAATTATCAGCCGTGACCGGCGCGTCGGTCATTCACATGGACGATTTCTTTCTGCCCATGGAACTGCGTACCGCACAGCGCCTCGGTGAGATAGGCGGCAATATCCATTATGAACGGTTTGAAACGGAGGTCTTGCCTTTCTTGCGTGCCGATGCCCCCTTTACCTATCAGCGTTTTGACTGTAGTCGGATGGCGCCGGGGGAATTCAAAAAGGTAGATAGAGGGATGCGCATTGTGGAGGGTTCGTACAGCCATCATCCCCGATTTGGCGAGTATGCCGACTTGACCGTCTTTTGCGATGTTGAGCCCGAGGAGCAGATGCGCCGCATCCGTCGGCGCAACCCCGAACTGGCCGATCGGTTTGAAAATGAGTGGATTCCCATGGAAGAGAGATATATAGAACATTTCGACATAAGAAAAGGACTCATCGTACGATGAGTCCTTTTGGTTTTATTTGTGATGATGGGGCTTTATTAACCCTATCAGTTTGCTCACTTCCATGACCAGCAACGGAACAAGCACAAGCCCAAGGCCAACTACATATTTCCACCATTCGAGGATCACCAAATCAAAGGCGGAGTTGAGCCCCGGCACAAAGAGCACCAGCAGCACCAGTACCACCGAGGCCAGCGCCGACAGGTTGAGTTTCTTGTTGGTAAAGGGGCCGATGCGGAACAGGGAATGTTCCGAACGCATATTGAAGGCCTGCACGACCTGAGAAAGGGCTAATACGATAAAGGCAAGCGTTTGTCCCCCCGCTATGTTATTGGCGGGATCAAAGTTGCCGCCGATCCAGAAAGCCAACAGAGAAAGGATGCCGAACATACAGCCCTGCAACACCACCCGAACACCAAGCCCGTGGGCGAAAATGCCCTCATTCTTGGGTTTGGGCTTTCTGTCCATGACATCGCTTTCCACCTCTTCCATACCCAAGGAAATGGCGGGCAGGGAGTCGGTAACCAGATTGATCCACAACAGTTGCATCGATGCCAGCGGCGAAACGTGCCAGAAAAGCATGGCGAAAAAGACGGTGAAGATCTCGCCGATATTGGTGCCGAGCAGGAAACCAACTACTTTTTTGATGTTGGCATAAATGCCGCGGCCTTCCCGCACCGCATCCACAATGGTGGCAAAATTATCATCGGTCAGTGTCATATCCGAGGCACCCTTGGCCACGTCGGTACCCGTAATGCCCATGGCGCATCCGATATCGGCCGCCTTGAGTGCGGGCGCATCATTCACGCCGTCACCCGTCATCGACACCACCTGACCGCGCCGCTGCCAGGCCTTGACAATGCGGATCTTGTTCTCGGGCGATACACGGGCATAGACCGAAATGTGTTCAACCTGACCGTCCAGTTCCTCTTCGCTCATGGCATCCAGTTCGGCGCCCGTAATGGCGCGGTCACCCTCTTGCAGGATGCCCAGTTCCTTGGCAATGGCCGAGGCCGTTACCACATGGTCGCCCGTGATCATGATCGGCTTGATGCCCGCCTTGCGGCAGGTGGCCACCGCCTCCTTGGCTTCGGGGCGGGGCGGATCGATCATGCCCACTAG
Organism: Eubacteriales bacterium; assembly: GCA_045594545.1. GTDB lineage: Bacteria > Bacillota > Clostridia > Oscillospirales > UMGS1783 > CAKSHC01. The sequence goes on from JAZNYQ010000020.1 coordinate 14,564, forward strand.
CCCTAAGAAGGTCAGTCCGTTCTCCAGTTCCTCGCCGGTCGGATGTTCGGGGACGGCGTCTAAGGTCTTACAGGCCACCGCCAGCACTCGCAGGGCATTGCGGCTCATGCTCTCGGTCATCTCCTTGGCCGCTTCCATGTCGCCTTTGATGCAGAGCGGCGCCATCATATCAAAAGCCCCCTTGACAATAGCAACGGGACGCCCGTCAATCTCATTGACCGTGGTCATGAGTTTGCGATCGGAATCAAAGGGCAGTTCGGCCAGACGGGGACAGGTTGCATTGAGCGCATCCTTTTCCATGCCGTTTTTGTGGGCCGCTACAACAATGGCTGTCTCGGTCGGATCGCCGATGTGTTGCTCCTTGCCGTCTTCAAACAAGACCGAACCGTCACAGCATAACGTGGCGTAGTTGAGCAGCGCCCGCGCCGACGGCGAGTTGCTTTCGGTCACGTCCTCGATCTGTTTGGTGCCGTCTACATATACTTTGGTAAGGGTCATGCGGTTCTGGGTCAGCGTTCCTGTTTTATCCGAGCAAATGACCGAGGCTCCACCCAAGGTTTCTACGGCGGGCAGACGGCGAATGAGTGCGTTTTTCTTAACCATGCGCTGTACGCCGATGGACAGCACGATGGTCACAATAGCAGGTAACCCTTCGGGGATAGCCGAAACGGCAAGAGAAACGGCCGTCATGAAGATCTCCAGCGGGGGTGTGCCCTCCAGCCAGCCGACCACAAAGACGATCGCACAGGCGATCAGCGCAACAATACCTAAGTATTTGCCCAGCTGCGCCAACTTCTGTTGCAGGGGCGTCTGGCCCTCGTCCTCGCCGTCGAGCAGACCGGCGATCTTGCCCATCTCGGTATCCATACCGGTGGCGGTTACAACGGCCGTGGCGGTACCGTAGGTAATGGAGCAACCCGAAAACACCATGTTGGTGCGGTCGCCCAGCGGCGCATCTTCGGCTATGATTGCTGTGTGATCCTTTTCCGACGGAACCGATTCGCCGGTCAAGGCCGATTCCTCGCTCTTAAGCGATACCGAACGGATCAGTCGGGCATCGGCAGGTACAAAATCGCCCGCTTCCAACCGAATGATATCCCCCGGCACCAACTGCGACGCGTCCACGATCGTTTCCACCCCGCCGCGAATGACGCGGGCGTGCGGTGCCGACATATTTTTGAGTGCATCCAACGCCTTTTCGGCTTTGCCCTCCTGGTATACGCCGATCACGGCATTAAGGATCACGATCAACACAATGAGCAGAGGCTCAAAGATCTCGCCCCAACCGTGCGTGGGGGCATCGATGCAGACGACAACGAAAGATACCACGGCAGCCAACAGCAGAATGATGATCATAACATCCTTGAATTGGTCAAAGAAGCGCTGAGTTAAACTTTTCTTCTTCTTTTCTTTGAGCGTATTGGCGCCGAATCGTTTTTGATTTTCCGCCACCTGTTGGGGGGTCAGCCCTTGATGTTCATCGGTGTGGAGTTGTTCGAATAATTCTGAGAGAGGTTGAGTGTGAATCGCCATAAATTGCCTCCTTACCTTCTTTTTTCTATAGTATACCACACTTTGCCGATTCTTTCATCGGACAAAACAAATATCTGTAACAAAATCGGGTCACCCTCTTGCATCGCTTGTCAAATTGTGGTATATTATAGGTAAATAAGGGAGTAGTCGGCACACATGTGTGATGATCGGTCAACATCATGGAGAGTTCTCCTGGCGTCATCGGAAACGACAAGACTTATCTGCAAATAAAGGCGGATAAGTCTTTTTTTATCCGCAAAAGGAGAGAACCGTATGGCAGATTCCCGAAAAACCAAACAGGCTTTGGCGGATGCGCTCAAACAGCAACTCAAGACCCGACCCTTTTCCTCGGTCAGCATTGCCCATATCTGTGCTCCTTGCGGGATCAGTCGCAAAAGTTTCTACTACCATTTCCACGATAAGTACGACTTGGTCAATTGGATATTCCAAACCGAGTGGTTAGATATGCATGCAATCACAACGGTACAAGACTTGTCGGATCTATGCGGCTATTTGTATGAAAATCGGGACTTTTACCGCAAGGTGCTTTGTGTCAGAGAGGGAAACGATTTTGGAGGGTATCTGCACGGTCGGTGTCGAACGGCCTTGATCGGGCCATGTGACGAATTTTGCGCCACCTTTTATGCCGATGCTCTCCTGTGTGCCATCAAGCGCTGGCTCTGTTCCCGTCCCGTGTCAGACCCACAGGAATTTGCCGCACAACTGAATACTTGCATAAAAAAGGGCAGAGACTCGTGATGAGCCTCTGCCTCGTTGTTTAATAGTTGAAATATTTATAGAAGGAAGGATAAACATTAAGGAATTGTTGCAGATTGGTACGGGTGTTCGATCCGGGATCGTTAATGGAGAAATTGGAAGCCGTCAGCCCCTGTCCGTTATATCCGGTAATAACCACCCAATGCTGGGAGCCGTAACCGTTTCTCGCACCAATAAGTATCGGCTTGCCCGCCTGTAACAGAGAAACAATACTCGACAGATTGAGGGTAGTTGTCACCCGATAATTGCTCGGCCAGTAAACATTGCCCGAAGCCGTATAGGATAGGCGACGGCTCATCACGTCGGGCGTGACGGTCGATCCCGTGCGGTAGGACTCCATCATGGCGATGCCCGTTGTGGTACAGCCGATCTGCCCGATCGTCTTGCCTGAACTGCCGATCTTGACCCCGCTCCAACGGCTATCCGTTTGTTTATAAGACGGCACCGCCAGCGATACGCCCGTCGGCGTAGGTGCGGTTTGCCCCGACAGATAGCTTGCGCTGACATACCCAACCTTGGTTCCGTGGTACAGGATGCGGCTCCAACCATTATTCGTGGAAAGCACCAATACCGAGGCGCCCTTGTGGAGCGATGCCACGCGGGCATAGTGTGTGCCCGCACCGCTGCGCACGTTGAGCGTGCCCCAGTTTACGGTAACGGTTGCCTGCCGTCCCTCGATGGGGGTAATATAATCGGCATGGCAGTAGCCGTACTGCCCGTTTCCGTACTGCACTTTCCACCAAGACCCGCTCTTATGTAAGAGCGTGATATGACTGCCCTTGGGTAGGGAAGTTAAAACCGCGTGGCTTGTCGATGCGCCGCTTCGTACATGAAGCGAGCCGTAAGAAACCGTGACTGCGCCGGCATAAATGGGAGTCGTTGCCCGCGCCGTCATGGGTGTGCTGATGGCCAGTAAGACCGCCAGCAAAATAGCAAATAGTCTTTTCATTTCTTTTCACCTCCCGTGCATTATACCATAAAAATGGGAGGGAAAACCCTGAAAATTACAGGTAAATGAAGCATCGGTTGCCAAAAAAGGAAAAATCCGAACTCGTAAGAGTTCGGATCTTTTTAGTTATTTCTTTTTACGGGAACGCAACCAGTTTCCGATGCGGGTACGCAAGGAGCGCTTGCGGATGGGCTTCCCGTTCTTCTTGGCGCGCAGGCGAGCCATGTGCCGCAGATGCAACACATACACCACACCAACCGCCAACAGCAATAAGATCAGTACAATCAGCAGGAAGGTCCAGAAGGAGAATCCGCCGCCTTCGGTGATCATGACGGGCGTTACCGCCGCCGTCTTGTAGGTCAACACGCCGTCTTTCACCGTCCCGACCGCTTTCACGATCTTGGCATCAGTGGCCTGCCATACCGTCAGTTTTTTGCCCTCGTATGCACTGTTGACCCGAATGCTTACCGTTACATTTCCCTTGTGAGCCGCCATCACCCCTTGTGAGGCGTGGGTGTCCAGATTCAGTGTCATGGCATCGACAACGGTCTTATTCTTAATCTTGGCCTGTAAACGTGTGTAGGCATCGCCCTCGGTCAGATCGCCCACCCCAACGGTGGCGTTGTAGTAGATATTACCGCTTACGCTCACACCGGCATCATTGTCACGCACCGTGCGCTGGGTGTAACGATTGGCGGGTACGAAATAAGCCTTGACGGTTACGTCCTGTCCGGGGGTAGGCATGACCAGCGTGCAGCTTTCTTCGGTGACGCTCGACAGTACACCCGCCGAGGTCGACCAGCCGCCAAAGGTATAGCCTTTATCGGGTGTGGCTGTGATGCTCACCCGATCGCCCTCCTTATAGTAATTGCCGCCGTTGGCACCGGCACTACCGCCTGCCTCAGGTTCAAACTGTACGCGGAACGAATCTCCGGCCAGGCACAGACCGTTGATCTGTGCTTGCTCACCAATCGTACCCAGTTCGGTCAGTTCCGCCGTTGCCGGATTCACCTCACACAAAACCGAACTGCCCGATGCATAACGTGCCCAGTACAGTTTGCCGCTCTGCCGATCAAAGCACATAGATTGAAGTAGAGATACGGCATATCCGGTCGAGCCAATCTTGGTCGGTGTGCCTGTGGCAATATCAATCGTGTAAAGATCGCCTTGTCCGTCAATGGCATACAATTTGCCGTCAGGATCGACCGCCAGGGCGTGGATGGCCAGCTCATTGCCGATCTGGCAAAGAGTGGTTACTCCTGCCGTTTGCATATCAACGGCGTATAGCGTGCCGGTACGGACATCGGTCTGTATATTGTGCGCCAACAGCAGCAGTCGGCCGTTGGCATAGTCATAGGTCAGTTCTGCCGCACGCCACTTTTCGGTATCGGCGATGACCGTGCCGACAGAGGTGCGAGCAAACGAATCTAAGGGCGAGTAGAAAAGTTCTCCCATTCGATCCACGCCGTAAAAATGCCCCGAAGCGTAGGTGCCGGCATAGATAGCGGGTTGCTCCGATTGCTCCGCTACCACCGTCAGAGCGGTGGGATCATCAGCAAAAAACTTGACAATGGCCTGTGGCGATGATAAACGGAAACCGTAAATGGTCGTGCGTTCCTCATCGGTCGGTGCGGTGGCGGATACGCCGGTCATCAACAGGGAACAGCAAAGGAGTATGCACAACAGCAGAGATAGAATCTTCTTATACATAATATATCCTCACACATCTGTTTTTTCCTATTATATCATATTCTTTTCCAATATGCGACACTTTTTTTTGAAAAGATTGTCGGCTTCCTCATTGACTTTATTATCCGAATTTGTTACAATTAGGATACATATATATACACGAAAGGGTACATACAAATGGGAAATACATTAGGTATTGATATCGGCGGAACCAAAGTTGCGTTCGGTCTGCTTAATGAAAGCGGGCAATTGGTACGTCAACAATCCATTAAAACGCCCGAAAGCCTCACGTCTACGCTGTTTATGGAGGCGCTGTGTCAGGCAACCTTAGAGTTTTTAGATGGTGAAGTCCCCGACGGCTGCGGTGTCGGTATTCCCGGTGCGGTTGACCGTGCACACGGCATGGTGCTGGATACGCCCAACATTCCGCATTTGAAAGGCTTGATGATGGGGGAAGTGCTGTCCGAGGCGATAGGATGTAAATGCTGGTTGGATAACGATGCCAATCTGGCCGGTCTGGCCGAATACGATGCGCTCGACACCGCCCGCATCCGTAATATGATCTACATGACCGTGTCTACCGGTATCGGTGGTGGCGTTATCATCGGCGGCAATCTGTTTTACGGCGATAACGGGCTGTCCGGTGAGTTTGGTCATGCCGTAGTGACCCCCGGTCAGGGAATGCCCTGTGCCTGCAATAACCTGGGTTGCTTTGAAAGTTATGCCGGCGGCGCGCATATCGACGAATGGGTCCGTGCACTGGCTCACCAGTATCCGCAATCCTCGCTGACGGCATTGTCTAAGGAACGGACGGTCGCCGGTCCCGATCTGATCAAGGCCGTAGAAGCGGGCGATGCCTTTGCCATCATGCTGAAAAACCGCATGACTAAGATGGTGGGCATGCTCTGCTATAATATCTATCAGATCATGGGTATCAACACCTACGTCTTCGGCGGCGGTCTGATGACTCACAGCGATATTATTTTTGACGGCGCGATCGAGCAGTTCAATAAGCTCAACCGTCGCGGTGTCGGCGGTCCCACATTCCTGCGTGCCCAATTGGGCGGCGATAGCGGCGTCATCGGTGCAGCCGCGTTGGCTCGCAGAAAAGTTCGCATGACTTTCTAAAAAACTCTTTACAAATGCGTGCTTTCGTTTTATAATGGAAGCACGAAAAACGGGGATATGGCTCAGTTGGTAGAGCGTCGCGTTCGCATCGCGAAGGTCAGGGGTTCGAATCCCCTTATCTCCACCATGAAAGAACAGACACCCTTGGGTGTCTGTTTTTGCGTTTGTGCTATATGGGGATTCGAAGGGGCGGTAGTGAATGAGAGTCCGGTGGACTGTCAGAGCCGCCCCCGGCCTGAGCCGCAGCGAAGGCGAATCCCCTTATCTCCACCAAAAATCGACAAATCTCGACAGAGGTTTGTCGATTTTTACTTTTTCACTATTACCTCTTTACTCTTCACTTTTCTCTGTCGTCGATTTTTGGCGGAAGTAATAGGTAATAGCGAATAGTGAAGAAGTAAAGGTATCCACTTTGCGGATGATTTCAATGAAACAAAAATAATTTTTCCGTAGCCCATAGCCAAAAACAGACACCCTTGGGTGTCTGTTTTTGCATTTGTGCTATATGGGGATTCGAAGGGTCGGTAGTGAAAGCAGACCCTCTTTATTTTTGGATAAAAAGGAGGAAAATAAGGAATTTAAAGGTCAAATTTACTAACGAAATTACTAACGATAGGTTATTCCCATCTTCCGCCGGCTTCAAAGGCGGTCGTTTCCCCGTCCTGCACCGCAAAATAAAAGCGGTCACTATTCTGTGTCAATAACAGTGAAACATCGGCCGCCGGCTTGATCTCCCGATGATAGCAAACATCCAGTTCGCAAAGGGTAGCGTCGGCAAATTTTTCGGGCGGAAGCGCATTTTCAAGAAAGCGGATATAGGCGGCGTTGTTGATGTGACGGTTGAGATCGGCATCGGTGTATCGGCAATGATAGGGGATGACTGTTGACTCACCCTCGATTCGCCGCACCTTAACGGGAGCGGGGAGTTGGGGCGCAAAGTCGGTCGCCGCAGGTACGGCAGGCGCCTTGTCAGCATTGACAATGGTTCGCTTATCTAAGTCAATGACCGTCCATAACGAGGTGGCGTGTCCGCATGATCCCAGCTCGTCGGCAAAGGTAAAGTAACGGCGATATAGGCCTGCCCGTCCGGCACCGGGTGCCGTGGTTAAGGTCAGCGTGCTGTTCCATTTGGGCCATCGGATCATGCGCACCGATACACGGGTCAGTACCCAAGCCGTGCGTGACTGTACCAGTTGTGCGCGACCGAACCCCAAGCGTTCGGCGTGCCGTCCCGCCGCATTCTGCATGAGCAGGAACAGGGCATCGGCGCGCAGATTTTCATGTTGGTCACATCGCTCGGAATCAATATGGATATCTTGCGTGAAAATCATAGTATTCTCCTTATGGATAACAGAAGGGCGGTAAAGAATCTCTTT
>JAZNYQ010000021.1:0-36675 GCA_045594545.1 Eubacteriales bacterium
ATAAGAATGGATAAGGCGCGTCTGGTCCCATTTAGGATTGCGCCGAGTCGGGCGATGTGATATACTGTAATTAAATAATGCTATCATGGAAATAGGTGAGAAATTGAAAGTAATCGTATGTCTGGATGACAACAACGGCATGATGTTTAATCGACGGCGCCAAAGTTCTGATGCGGTACTGACGCGGAGAATTGCCGAATTGGCCGCGGGATCTAAATTGTGGGTAAGTCCGTATACAGCCAAATTATTTACCGACTATTCTGTGTGCGTTGCCGATGATTTTCTTAAGCAAGCGGAAGCGGGCGACTACTGTTTCGTGGAGGATGCGGATGTGGTTGCGCATATGGATCGGATTGAAAAACTGATTGTATACCGATGGAATCGGAGTTATCCGTCTGATCAAAAATTTCCCGCGCTTGGTGCGCAATGGCGGTTGATTGCCACCGAGGAGTTTGAAGGGAACTCCCATCCCGTCATTACCGAGGAGGTGTATGTGCGATGAAGAAAATGCCGGCGATCAGTCTTTGTTTGCTGCTTTTCCTTAGTGCTTGCGCGTCTGTCCCGTCAAGCAGTTCGGCTTCACAGGCTATAGATATACAAACGGTACCGCCTTTTTCGGGTGAGCCCTATGTGGTGTTGCAGGAGAATGTCCCCGATTTTGAGGAGTCGGATCTGGTAACGCAATCCTATGAAACCTATACCCCGCTGGATAAATGGGGACGGTGCGGAGTAGCGATGGCATGCATTGGCGTGGATATCATGCCCACCGAGGAGCGGGGCAGTATCGGACAGGTCAAGCCCAGCGGTTGGCAGACGGTGAAATACGATCATGTCGACGGGAAATATCTGTATAACCGTTGCCACCTTATCGGGTTTCAACTGACGGGCGAAAATGCCAACGAGCAGAATTTGATTACGGGTACTCGCTATTTGAATGTAGAGGGAATGCTTCCTTTTGAGAACATGGTTGCCGACTATGTCAAGGAAACGAAGAACCATGTCCTCTATCGGGTCACTCCTGTTTTTGACGGTGAAAATCTGGTGGCCAGCGGTGTGATTATGGAAGCGCAATCGGTCGAGGACGGGGGAGAGGGCATACAGTTCCATGTCTATGCTTATAATAATCAACCGGGCGTGGAGATCGATTACCGAACGGGTAACAGTTGGACAGCCGAGCCATCGACAACGGTAACGGATATCGAGTATATACTCAATACCAGTTCCAAAAAGATTCATCTGCCGTCCTGTTCTCAGGTATCTTCCATTAAGACAGAGAATAAGAAGATAACCAAGCAATCCAGGCAGGAATTGCTGGATTTGGGTTATGCGCCCTGTAAAAACTGTAATCCGTAAAGAAAAAGCAGACACATTTCGTGTCTGCTTTTATTAATTCTGTTTGCGATATTGAAGCGGGGACAGGTTGAAATGCTTTTTGAATAGGCGGCTGAAATAGTAAATGTCGTCATAGCCGACCAGAGTAGAAATGGCAGAAATGCTAAGGTTATTGTCGCTTAATAAATTAGCTGCCGTCATCATTCTCAGATTTATGACATATTGCTTGGGGGTACAACCGTATCGTTCACGAAAAAGATTGCCCAAATGCTTTTGTCCGACACCGCAGAGGGACTCCAAGATACGAATGTCGAACTCCTTTTCCAGATAATGTTCAAGGATATACTCATGGACGATATGCAAACGGTCTCGCATGGGGCCTGGAAAATATGTCGGTGTCTTTTTCTGGTCAATGATGGCCAGAATTTCGTATATGACGGATGCCGCCATATATTTATTGGCATCCGGCATCAAATTGGCATTTTGCATAATTTTTTTGAAGAGTTTCAGTAATCTGGGATCGTCCTTGGCGTCCATAACCATGGTGCGCAAATCGGTCTCGGCATAAAATGAGATGCAGTAGGCGCGACCGATTTCCCGGCGGGTAACCGCATAAGAATCGTCTTTGTGAATGAATAGTATAGTATTCTCATTCACAGGCAATACGTTTCCGTTTACGGTATGATCATAGGCGCCTGACACTTGATAAGCCAGAGTATGATTGGTGCGAGGACCGACATTATTCCATTTTGCGCGATCCGTTGTATATTCATATATGGCATGAATATTACGAATGATGGTATTCATGTTTTCACCCTTTTATGCAAATGTTATATCTTATTTTACATGAGATAAAATGAATTTGTCAAGAAATAATTTCTATTTTGTGCAAAAATAGAAAATTGTTTATTCTCTTTTTTTTTAAGCGGTATATACTGAGATCAGAAAATACAGAAAGGGAACGAATATGATCTACGATAATATTAAAGAGGAATTGAATCATTTTTATACCCAAGAACTTCCGAAGTTGGCAAAAGGGGTTCGAGATCGAGTGTTTGAAAAAATGGACCGGTACGATGCGGAACATCCGTCCCAAACTTCGTATCAATTAAAAGCAAAACTGTACCAAACCATAGCAGACGAGATTGTGCCTCAGGTATTTGAAGACATTCCGTTTTTCTATGAAACCGGAGCGCTTCTGGCTTATTCCGATGGCAAATACTGCCGAGGAGGTATGGATCATGCTAACGGTTGGTTGTATATGAGAAATGAGCATCTGTTCCGTGATCTTAACCCCCATGCTTACGATGTTTACTATCAGGACAGGAAGAATCGGCTGTATGCGCAAACGGGTTCTTTTGTAGACATTATGCATATCGGGATTCCCATGAAGAAAATATTCCGGGTTGGACTTAAGGGAATTTATGAGGAGTGCGTTCAAACGCTTGAGTCTTGTCAATCCGATGAGGAACGGGATTTTATCCGTTGTGCTATCGCAGGATTGCAAGCGTTACGTACCATGGAATTAAAATTTGCGGATGCGGCTAAGGGAAAAAACATGACGGAACTGGCTGATCTGGCTGCTCGTGTGCCGTGGGAGGCGCCGCAAACGTTCCATGAGGGTTTATGTACGCTTGCGTTTATTCGCAAATCATTAGGCGCACTGGAGGGGGTTGGCTTTAATTCCTTCGGTCGCGTCGACATGTTACTGGCACCGTTATATGAGAAAGATATCGCCCGTGGAGTGGATGAAGCGCAGATGCTTGATGAGGTTACTCGTTTCCTATTGGTATGGGATCGTACCTTTGATAAAAGGGATCTTGTGCGTCGTGGCTCGGAATATGAACTGGAAAACACCTTAACTCTCGGCGGGCAAGATATAGAGGGCAACGCCGTATTCAATGGGGTTACTAAACTTTTTTTGGATGCACGGGATGCTCATAATATCCTCTATCCCAAAATGATGCTTCGATATTCTCAACATTCGCCCAAAGAGTATCTGGATCGAATTGGACAGCCACTATTGCAGTCTAAAGGCTTTAGCCTTTACGCCAACGATGACACCGTCATCCCATCATTACTCGAAACAGGAATTGATGAGACGGATGCTGTGGACTATGTGGTAGGAGGCTGCTGGGATCCGCTAACGCCGGATACGGCTGTTAAATTCAGTGGAGAATATCTCAATTTGATCTATCCTCTGGATCTGGCTATCCAAGAGGGAGATCGAATTGCATCCAGTGAGCTGCAGTTTGAATCCTTTGAAGCTAACGATAGTTTCGAGCAGATCTACCAAAAATACATCAATAGCATACGCACTGTCCTGATGCGAAAAGCGGGGCCGATGAGCGTAGCCGGTCGTATTTGGCACAAGGTCAATCCCGCACCGACCTTGTCTGCGTTGATGGAGCCGTGTATCCCCAATCGTAAGGATATGACTAACGGCGGCACGAAATACAATCGGGAAAGCGTGTATTTTTGCGGATTTGCCGAGGCGGTGGACTCGTTATTGGCAATCAAATCCCTGTGCTTTGATAAGAAAGTTTGCACAGTAGAAGAATTACTTAATGAGTGTAGGAATAACTGGGACAATGAAGTGCTTCGTCAAATGGCCATCTCTGCTCCGTCCTTCGGTGACGGTTCGGAGGAATCCTCTGCCTTTGTCGGGCGTGTGTATGATGACCTGTACCGCATCTCCCGAAATCTGCCTACGGCTTATGGCGGAGAATTCCGCATTGGATTTAATCTCTATACGGAAGTTATCTTTTGGGGTGAACCGGTCAAAGCTACGCCAAACGGCAGAAGAAACGGCGATTATATTAGCTCCGGACTTACCCCGTCCCGCTTACTTAACGATGTCTCCATCTTTGATATGCTCGACAGTTTTCGGTATATAGATATGAAAAAATGTGCCGGTAACAGTTCTGTCACCATAACCCTGCCTGCCGGTAAAATCACTACGGAACAAATGACATCCATATTTCGCGCCATCGCCGCCAGCGGCATTCAGTCGCTTCAACCCAACTGCGTGGATAAAGATATGCTGTTAGCTGCGCAGAAAGATCCAGAGAATTACAAACATATCATCGTAAGAGTTTGTGGATTTTCAGCGCCCTTTGTGTTGCTGTCGCCTGTATTTCAAGAGGAATTTTTATCTCGTGTTACGGCGGGGGTGTGAGGATGGAATTACGCATCAGCAATATTCAGAACTTTGCCTTGCATGACGGTCCGGGTATCCGTACGGTATTTTTCCTCTCCGGTTGCCCCTTGCGATGCTCATGGTGCCATAACCCCGAAACGCAAAGTATACAACCAACCCTAATCTTTGATGAAAAGAAATGCATCGGTTGCGGTTTGTGCTTATCTTGTCCCTCTGCCGTTCATGAAATGGGAGACAGGCATGTGATTCACCGTGAAAAGTGCAATGCATGCGGGGCCTGTGTGCAGGCTTGTCCAACCCATGCGCTTAAATCTTCGGTCAATATGTTGAATAAAGCGGAATTTCTGTCTCTGGTCGAAAAACAAAAACGTGTGGGCGGTACCGATGGTGGTATTACCTTTTCGGGTGGTGAACCACTCATGCAGGGCGACACGATACTCTCTTTTCTGGATTCCTGTCAAATCCATACGGCCATAGAAACCTGCGGATATGCCGATGAGTCGGTATTCGCTCGAGTTATTGATCGAATGGATTACGTGATGTTCGATCTGAAGTTGGCTGATGACGTACTTCATCAAAAATACACAGGCGTATCCAATGCAATCATCCTAAAAAACTTTGAAACCTTACGCAAGAGCGGAAAACCGTATCTGGTGAGAACTCCGATGATTCCCAATATTACTGATACGGAAGACAATCTCCAACAATTACAGAAGATAATTGCAAACGATCCATGGGAAAAACTCCCATATAATTCCTTGACGAAAACGAAATACGAACGTATCGGGAGACCGTACAATCTATAAAAAAACGCAGACACATTTTGTGTCTGCGTTTTTGATTAGCAATTGCATTTGAAATCGGTGCTCTGCGCGGCGCACGGTACGCGACCAACATCGGTATTGTCCCGACAGCGGTCACGCAGGGCGGGAATGGGATTGGGGGCCACCTCAAAGCGGTAATCCCGTCCGTAGCGACGGATATGGGTGTTGATCACGCGGTGCGAAGGCACGATATCCACACAAGGAATCAGGCGTTTCTGGAAGGTGAAGAAATCGGCATCGGCAGGCAGTTCCTCTAATTTGATGTAACCCTCGCGGCAACCGGTGAACTGGACCGTAGTTCCTAAAATATCACGCACATAATCGATATTTTCATGCAGGCTGATCGGCTCGGGGAATTTGCCGTCGGGAATAACCTCCTGCCAATCCTTGTGATCGTATTTCTGGAGCAGTTCCACCGCCTTATGCAGGTGTCCGATCTCGATCTCCAGATTTTCTTCCCACAAGGCCTTGATGCAACGGTCGGTCTCGGTCATGAAGCAGGACCAATACAGATAACACTCGGTATACTCATGCCACAGCAACATCTCCAGCCAAGTGGCGCAGGAGTCCATCAGCGATTCGTACTGCGTGACGTGTTCTTCCTCGACCAGTGCGATCTCTTGATAGAGTTTGCGCGCCAGATCGTTGGTGGCCAGATTGGTGATGTTCATGTAATAGTTCATGGTCTGCTGCTCGGCAGCGGTAATGATCATGGTGTTGAGTACCGTCTGCTTGTCGGCGGTACGGGAGTTGATGTTGCGCTTGACATTATCCAGAGGACAACGGTGATGAGCAATTGTGGGGCGGCCGGGCATGATCTCGGTGTAGCGCCCAACCAGTTTCTCGGCACGAATGCCTTGTTCCATTTCCAAAAGATCGGCATAGCGATACAGGTGATCAAAGTCTTCCAGCAAAGCAAAATCCAGCGCTTTCTTGACGTCGCAATCCTTTTCGCGCTTGGCCAGTTCAGCCGTTAAGTCCACGGCCAACTGTTCATATCCGATGGTGTGTTCCAACGGACTCTCGTTGCAGGGCTTCAGAAGCGAAATCTTAAGCTGCTGTTGTTTCTCGACATAGCGGGTCAAGGCCAGTTCACGACGCAGATTGTTGTCTGTCACGTGTCTGGCAAAATTGTGAGAAAACCAGTTGGCCTCAAACTCGGTGCCGTTCATGAGGATGATGCGGGTCTTGGTATAGGGATCGACCTCATTCTTGTTGTAACTTTGCGGATAGATCTGCTCAAAATTCTGTATGGATGAAAATACAGGTGTCGGCTTATGCACAAAAGGATTCATACTATTCCCCCAATCTTGTTATATCCATACTATATGTGTTTGATTGGGAAATTATCCGTAACATCTTGATGGAATTCAAAGTTTATGTTACAATATAAACAAAGGAGGCGATAGGTATGTCTTTGAGAGATAATTGGAAAGAAACGGGAGTGGGGCTCGGTCATGCCTTCCGTGATTTGGGGAAAACGCTGGTGAAGACAGTAAAAACCGGCGCGGTAAAGGTAGATAACTGGGTCAACGATGAGGAAGAAACATCCGCAGAAGAAAAGACCGAATAAAAAAGACTCCGAAAATTTTTCGGAGTCTTCATTCTTATAATCGGGTAATGCCGAAATGGGTAATGATCTGCGAAAGCACGAGGAGTAAGAACAATGCCGCCATAAAAATTCCCAGAATCAACCCAATACGGCTGAGAATGCGACCGACTTTAATCTTTCCGGTCAACCGGCCCGTGATGCGGTAATATTCATTGGCAAGGCTTAAACAAAGTGCGGAAAAGATGATGCCGCCCAAGGCAAAGAAGAAAGAGACGGAAAAGGCTAATCCCAGTATACCGAAGATGAGAGTCTTGGTCGGGCTGGGCGTTGATTCTTGATATGGATAATTCATTTAACAATCCCTCATTTTTTATCTGTTCCTATTGTATCGCATCCCCAGGAAAAATGCAAGAGGGGGACGGTAAGATATTGAATTTAATGGGAGTATGTGGTAAAATGTTAGGGTATACTGGAAATAGAGAGGCAGGTGTATCCGTTGATCGTCTTAAAAATACTGGGAATCCTACTGGGCGTCATTGTCGGTATCATTGGGATATTGATGGTATTGCCTGTTCACGTGAAGGTCTTTACCGATCCGCAGGGAACGGTAAAAGTACACTATAAAATCCTGTGGTTCGTCTTTGGTAAAAAGCCCGATCCGAAACATATATTGGTAAAGATAGCCGTCAAAGTACTGGGGTTGGAACAGTACTCCGATTGGGATAAGATCCGCATGGCCGCTAAAGTCAATCATTGGCATACCGTCTTGCATCGGCTGCTGTCACTGATCCGTCGCATCCTTGAGCGGGTCGTACGGTTGTTAAATCGGTGTCGGGTATCGCTGTTGCACGCTCATGTTACCGTCGGGCACGAAGATGCGGCTATGGCGGCTATTGAATACGGCAGTATCAGTACCGCCGTCTATGCCATCGCCGGATTTGCCGATGCCAACATGAAGATGGATAAGGATGCGATGGATGTTGAGGTATCTTGCAACTTTGCGCAATCGAATCCTACCGCCACCTTGGATATTCGCCTATCGGTTCGTATCTTCTGGTGCGCTTGCGCATTGGTGCGGTTAATTGCGGAAAATTATCGCGCCGGTGTTTATCGTAAAAAACCAAACAAGAGATCATAAAAATCGGTCAACTGTTTGCCGGTTGAGGTGTAGAGCGAATGGGCCGCATTGGGTACCGATACCAAACGGCAGTTGGGGAGAAGAGCGGCCAAGCGATGTTGCTGAGGGATTCTCACAACGCGGTCCTGCTCACAACTGACCAGACAGATCGGCGTCTGAATGTGTGAGGTAAATTTCTTCCTTAGCATTTGTTTTTGCAAACGGGCCACCTGATCCATCCATTGGTTGGTGGCACCCGATGTCTGATATTCCCGATGCTCCCGCCGCATATTCAGATAGTAGGAAAATCGGGCAAAACTGGCGTCCGACGACCGGTGGAAATCGGCATGGGGGTTGAATCGTCCCGAATAAGGAAAATGCGCTTTGGGGCCGTGTTTGTGCAGATATCGCACAGCGCCGATGCGGATCAACGGCCGCGGGATTCCACCCGCATACGGCGTGACCATGGGTGCCGATAAAAAGGCTTTGCGAACGGTATTGGTATATTGGGATAAATAAAAGAGAGTCACGGTGCCGCCCATGGAATGGGCATAGATATCCAAAGGGAGATCGGGTGCGGTTGGTTTAACAACCGTATCGATAAAGATCGAAAGATCCTGTGCGTAATCGTCAAAGCGTTCGAGATGCACCAGTTCCGGATCATCTACATGGCGTTGAGAGAGCCCGTGTCCGCGATGATCGTATAGAAATACATTGTATCCTTCCTGTAGCAGATACCAGGCCAATTCATAGTATTTTTTGTAAAACTCGGTAAAACCGTGAACGATGACGATATTGGCCTTGGCTGACTGACCGAGAATATACTGATAGGCTATCGTACTCCCGTCAAAGGAAGTAAAGGTGTCGGTATGGGCATGGCGTGACAGTTCGGCTTCCATAGCGGGAATCTGTAGGGGGAATTCGTCTTCGGTTAAGATGTGATAGGGTTTTGGTTGGAATTGCATCTTGTAAGCTCCGTGTTTCTTGTGTTATTATAGAAAGAGAAGGGAAGACTAATGATATCTTTCAAAAAGAAATCTACAAAAAAGGTTTTGAGGATCATCATTGTCCTTCTTCTTATTATTACCGTTTTTTCGTTTTTTTTAACAAAGTTTATATATGACGCTACCTTCCCGCGTCAAAGCGGGAGCGATCTGAGAATCGATGAATCGTTGGTCGATCTGTTGGAAACCCGTCAACCGATGGATTTTGCCAGCGGAAAGAATCGGTTGCGCGGCTATTATTATGAAGCACCGCAGGCGCAGGCGTTGGTGGTCGTGGCGCCGGGGTATGCCGCCGATGACGATGAATTTCTTTGGCATATCCACAGTTTTTTGGAGCAGGGTTGGTCGGTCTTTTCCTTTGACTGCACCGGTCATTACGACAGCGAGGGGGATTCCTCGGTCGGATTCTCCCAACAACTGCTCGATTTGGATGCGGCCTTGGATTATATCGAAAGTCAAGATCGGTTTGGGTGTGAAGCCCTTATGCTTTTCGGGCATAGCCGAGGCGGATATGCCGTATGCGGGGTATTGGAAGAACATCCCGAGGTGACAGCGGTCGTCAGCATCAGCGCCGTCAATCGTGCGATGGATGCGGTGATGGAGCCGGCCACCCGCTATATGGGCTCGTTAGCCTACGGAAACTATCCGATGCTGTGGTTTTATCAGGCGATCTTGTTTGGTACCGATGTGTTAAATGTAGAAGCCGTTCATGCGATCAATCATGCCGATGTGCCGGTGCTGATCGTGCACGGCAGTACCGACGATACGGTATCGCCGGACAAAACGGCGATTATCGCGCATCGGGAGGAGATCACGTCTAACAGGGTGGAGTATTTCATTTGCGATCAACCGGGGCAATCGGGGCATACCGATCTGCTGTTTGATCATGACGGAACCGAAAATGATGTATTGATGACAAAAATCAATGACTTTTATCAAAGAAGTATAAAAACGCGGGGGTAAGCCATGAACGTGGTGTTGATTCCTGCCTATAAGCCGGACGAACGGCTGATCGGGCTGGTTGAACAACTCAAAGAAAAAGGATTTAAAATTCTGATCGTGAACGACGGAAGCGGGGAGAAGTACCGTGATGTTTTTGACAAAGCGGCCGCCTATGCGAAGGTCATCCACCTGCCGGAAAATACCGGAAAGGGCGCGGCGCTCAAATACGGTATGTCGGCTCTGCTTCAGTATTTTCCCGACTGTCAGTATTTCACGACTGCCGATGCCGACGGACAGCATACGGTAGAGGATATTGTACGCATCAATGCCGAACCCTATGCGCAGGCCTCCATGGTGCTCAGTACACGCGATTTAAGCGGGGACATCCCACCCCGTTCCCGTTTCGGGAATGATCTGTCGAAATGGGTATATACGTTGCTGACCGATCACTATTTTATGGATAACCAGTCTGGGCTTCGCCGTTTTTCGGTGGAGCATATCGGGTGGTTATTGCGGGTGGACGGTACCAAGTATGATTATGAAATGAATGTGTTGTACCATGCCGATCAGCAACACATTCCCATTGCCACCATGCCCATTCGCGCCATTTACATTGATGGCAATGCATCCTCTCATTTCAATCCCGTGGCTGACACTATGCGCATTTACCGTCGTTTGTTTTACTCGGCGCGGGCCTCGATCTGTACCTCGCTTTTCTGTGAAGCTCTTATGCTTGCCATCAGTGTCATGTGGGGATACGGGTTATTGTGGATGACTATGATGTCCGTAGGGATTACGGCAGCGGTGATCGCAGAGCTTATGAATGTTTTTCTGATCTTCCGCTATTTTAAATACCGCAATATGCCGCATGCATTGTTGCGAATCATTATACGGTTCGGAGGGTATACCACATTTTGTTGGTTGATCGGTCTGTTGTTTCCGG
Source organism: Eubacteriales bacterium (assembly GCA_045594545.1). Classification (GTDB taxonomy): domain Bacteria; phylum Bacillota; class Clostridia; order Oscillospirales; family UMGS1783; genus CAKSHC01. Next base: position 10,875 of record JAZNYQ010000021.1, read on the forward strand.
CCGTCCCGCTTTTTATTACATATAATGTTGCCGTGTGGGCCAGCATCCCCATCCGCTATGCGATCAGTAAGTGGGTATGGGAACGGCGGTATCACCAAGCATGAACATAAGAAGCAGTTCCAAAACGGGACTGCTTCATTTTTTTAACTTAATATATTTCTGATGCCCTCGGAGAATCCGTTAGCATCCAGCATCAACAATTGTTCGGTGCAGGAAACCACTGTGCGGGCAACGGCCACCCCGTGCATCTTGATGACGGGTTTGTTGGTACCTAAGAAGGTGGCGCCGCCACGGACATTCAAGTCATACAGATAAGCCAATTGATCATAGGCATCCTGCATACACGCCGCCTGTTCGGGAGATTTCTGCATCTCGGATTTGAGAATGTGCATGGCGATCTGTCCGGCTGTTTCATGACTTTTCAGTAAAACATTGCCCGAAAATCCATCCGAAACCACCACATCCGCCTTGCCCATGATCAGGTCACTACCTTCCATGTTGCCGATAAAATTGATGTTCGCCTCTTCGAGCAGGGGATAGGCTTTCAGCGTTAGCTCGTTACCTTTAGTACGTTCGGTTCCTACCGACATCAGTCCGACACGGGGGGAATCCAGCCGATACATCACTTTGGCATAGGCATCACCCAATAACCCAAAGGTAAGCAGGTCTTTTTCGGTGCAATTTACATTAGCGCCGCAATCGACCAAACAGACCATCTTCCCGTCTACCCGCGGCAGGGAAGTGGAAAGGGCAGGCATTTTCAATCCTTTGATCAAGCCAACCCGAAAAATACTGCCGACCATCAGCGCCCCCGTGCTGCCGGGGCTGAGCAATCCCACACAATCGGGATCGTTTTTCAGTTTTTTGAGCGCCAGTACCATCGAAGAGGTCTCCCGCCCGTTAAATACACAGGATGCCGGATCGGTATTGCGGATAAAATCATCCGCATGAATGATCTCCAGTCGATCCCCGTATTGTTCGAGTGATCCGTAATTCTCGATATCGGCACGGTCACCAACCAACACCATTCCAATCTCGGGATGTTGATCCAGTACCGCTTGCGCCCCTTCGATCATGGCGCCGGTGCCGGCATCGGCACCGTAAATATCCAGTACAACTTTCTTCATGATATCCTCATTATTCAATAGCGAAAATGAAACTGTATACGTCCTGATCGCCCTCAATAAAGCCAATTTCCATTAGCGGATACGCTTCACTGAATGCATCGGAAAAACGATCTTGCTCGGCAGGCGTTACGTCTTTGCCGACGAAGACCGTCATAACCTGCTTGTCTGCCATTTCGGGAATGGCGGCAAACAAAGCCATGGCCACATCAATCTTATCCGTACCGTCGCAGTAAATATGCTTGGGTGTCAGGCCAATAAAGTGCCCCTTACCGATGGCCACGCCGTCGATCTCAGCATCGCGGGTCGCCGTGGTGACATAGCCCGTGGTCACGTCCGGCAGATAGGCTGACATTTCCTCAATAACCGCTTCCACGCTATCGTAAGACAGATCCATCATCGATAAAGCCGAATACCCCTCGGCAATCGACTTGGTGGGGATGACTCGCACATCGCTCTTATCATACATCTGCGCCGCCTGATTAGCCGCCAGGATAATATTGGAATCATTGGGAAGAACGATAATATGCTCGGCGTTCAAGGTTTCAAATGCAGTAAGAAAATCCTGGGACGAGGGGTTGTTGGTCTGTCCGCCGTCAATCACCGCAGCGGCACCGATCTGTTTAAAATAATCAATGATTCCTTCGCCCGATGCTGTGGCAACGACCGCGTACTTGACCGGATCTTTCTTCGGCGCTACCGTCTCGCTGTGCTGTACCGACATATTCTCGATCTTAATGGTGAGAAATTCACCCATGGTACGGGCAAATCCCAGTACACGCTCCGGCTCAAAGGAGTGGATATGTACTTTCAGAATGGTCTGTTCCAGTACCGCAACGATCGAATCGCCCATGTCGGATAACTTCTCGATAATATCCTGTACCTTGAGCGTCGACAGATCCACCTTGGACGGCTGAATCTGCAAAATAAACTCGGTGCAATATCCGTATTCCAAAAGGGAATCGGGATCAAACTCAGTGAATAAAGAGGAATTATAGGTGGCAATCGGCTCAGCATCCTCTTCAATCCACTCTCCCGCAAGACCCATCTGGATTCCTTCAAAAATACAGATCAATCCCGCACCGCCCGAATCGACCACACCGGCCTCTTTCAGTACGGGCAGCAATTCCGGCGTGTGACGTAAAGACACCTTCATCGCGTGAATCAGATGTTCAAAAAGATTCTCAAAGGAGTCGAACGGTTTACCGTCCAAGGACTCGGCACCTTCTCGCATGACGGTCAGCATCGTGCCTTCTACGGGATTGGCCACCGCATCATATGCCTTTTCCACACCGCTGCGCATCGCAACCACAAAATCTGCCGTTGTCAACTCGGCATGATCGGGCATCCCTGAGGCCAATCCCCGTACGAATTGTGACAGGATTACGCCCGAGTTGCCACGTGCCGACAACAACGTGCCGGAGGCAATGTCCTGCATGATCTCACAGGCCATACCGGTACGGTTTTTTGCCTTGATAATACCGCCCTCGATGGTCATCGTCATATTCTTTCCCGTATCACCGTCGGGGACAGGGAATACATTGAGGTCATCTATCACGGTCATGTTTCTGCGCAGATTCCGATAACCGTTCTCCAGAATCCGATACAGAAGCGATCCGTCGAGTGCCTCGATTGGCATGATTATTTTCCTCCTTCTACGGTGACCTCTTTACCAAAACCAAATGCAATAATGGTGCCGGGGCCAACCGATGCTCCTACGATAGGAGCTATGTAGTTGATATAACAATCCTTAAAGGGTAATACGTTCAAAATCTCATCCCGCAACTGCTCGGCCTCTTCCAAGGCGTCGGCATGCGTGATGTACAGCGTCTGCTCTTCGGCATTCTCGGTCACTTCCGCCAGCATAGCAGCAATTTCCTTCTTGGCGTTGAGTGCACCCTTGACCTTCTTTACCGCAAGGTTCTGCCCGATCTTATCCGAAATAATGATGGGCTTGACCCCAAACAGATTGCCGAAAAAGGCGCTGGAAGCCGTAACACGACCGGCACGGCGCAGATATTCCAGACTGCCAACCGTACCAAATTGGTTTTCACGCAAGCGGATCGATTCAATATAAGCCGCGGTCTCTTCTACTGTTTTGCCGGCATTTCGCATTTCGGCTGCCTGCATAACCAGATATCCCTGACCCAATGAACTGATCAGAGAATCCACGCAGCAGATATTGGCATCGGGATAGGTTTCCATCAATTCCTTGGCTACAACACGGGCAATATTAATCGAACCCGACAAGGCAGAGGAACAAGATAGGTAAAGAATATCCTTACCCGATTCAAGAACTTCGGTAAAGGTGCGTACATAATTATCGCGGGGTACCTGCGTGGTGCGAATGTGAACGCCCTTTCTCATCATATCGTAAAAATCCTTGGCGCTGTGACTCTCCCAGTCCAGCATAGCCGGATATTCGGTTTCGTCGATGACGTAATTCATCGGCGTATACAAAATATCGTATTTCTCGCGAAGGTCCTTGCCCAGATCACTGGTGGAATCGGTAATAACAGCAAATGTTCTCATAACGGAAACTCCTTTATTTTGTTTTGAGTTCATCGGCAATGGCATTCATGATTTCTTTTTCCGCTACCATATCCTGACTGGTTGGTTCGCCTTTATAGAAAGCCGCGCATAGGCCGGGACCGATGGAGGCACCGCAACTCATGCCCACATCGCCGATCAGGATCTCCTTGGGTTGAATGCGTTCTCTGATCATGTCAGCAAGCATCTTGGCAACCGCCTCACGGTTGGAATGTGCTACAAAAACGATCTGATCTTTCGGGTTGACGATGGTTTTTTCCATGTAGCGAACGATGGCTTCCATCGCCGTCGGTTTTCCCTTGAAACGGCTGAGTACCTCGCACAAGCCGTTGTTGTTGAAATCAGCCGTCAGATTGATGCCGACAAGGCTGCCGAAAAAGGCCTTAAAGTTGGAAATGCGCCCCGTTTTCACCAAGAAGAATAAGTCATCCATAATACCCGATTGATGGATCCGATGCTTTTCCTGCTCCAGATAGGCGGCATTTTCTTCAATACTGACGCCCTCATCCCGCTTTAAGCAGGCGGATATTACCAGAAGGGCCAGCGCCGTGGAATACCGCTGGGAGTCAACGCAGATCACCTTGCGCTCGGGATATTTCTCCATCAACTTCTTGCCTACACTTACACAATCATTATAAGTGGAGGACAGGCTGGATGAGAGGGAGATGCTCAGTACGTCATGACCGGCCGCCAGATGTTTTTCAAAGGTCGTCTCGATCTCACCCATAGGGCAGGATGCGGTTTTATATAAGGGGGAACGCTTGTTCATCGAAGAATAATACTCTTTCGGCGAAAGGATGCCCCAATCCAAGTCAGCCGGCAGGGTGCGCCCGTCGGGGAAATACATGACACCGTGCAGATAATCGGGAATATCAAAGCGTTTTCTCAGGTCCTGCGTCAGATCGCTGGAACTGTCAGGGATAATGACATAGTTACTCATAAAATACTCCTTAATTATTATCAAACTATGAATAAGCATACCACATTTTACGACTCATTTCAACAATATTCTTGCAATTTCGATTTTTTGTCAAAAAAGTAGTGCAAAATAGAAAAAGGTCTGTTATAATTATTAGGATTATATGTTTGGAGGTTGCTATGTGGTGGATTCTCGGTGCGCTTCTGCTGGCTCTGCTGGGTGGTGTCGCCTACATGTTAAAAATAACGATACCGATCGCCGATCGGGTCTATAAAGACAATCTGGTCAAAACCTCGCCCGATAAGTGGGGGAGGGTGTGCTCGGCGCCCGATAACGAAGAACAGATGATGATGTGGGAAAGCGGTTGCGCTTGGGCAAAAGAAAAGGAAGCGTATAAACAGGAGGTTGAAACCGAGAACGAGGGCCTGCGCCTGTTTGGTGAATATTATCGGTTCAACGACGGAGACCGTTGCGCCATCATCCTGCCCGGTCGTGCCGAATGTCTGATGTATTCCTATTACTTTGCTCAGACCTATGCTAAGGCAGGCTGGAACGTGCTGTGTATCGACCCTCGTGCCCATGGCAAGAGTGACGGGACGTATAATACCATCGGTCAGGCGGAAAGCCGTGACCTTTTGGTCTGGGTTCGTCTGGTAGAAGAACAATTCGGTATCAAAGAGATCTATTTGCATACCATCTGTGTCGGTACCTCTACGGCGTTGATCGCCATGACTCGCAAGGATTGCCCCTCATCCATTAAGGGACTGGTGAGTGAAGGGTGTTTTGTCTCTTTTCGTGAGACCTTCCGTCAACACATGATCGTGGATAAACGCCCCCTTTTCCCTGTGCTGGATCTGGTTATGCACAACATTCAAAAACATACCGGTACCAACCTGCGCAAAACGGCACCGATCCGGTTGGTAAAGAAACTGAAACATCGCGTGTTATTTATTTACGGGAAGCAGGATCTGTTTTCCATTCCGCCCAAGAGTCGCAAACTGTTCAAAGCTTGTGCCTCTGCCGATAAGCGCATTCATTGGTTTGACATCGGATGCCATTCCCATTTGCGGTTGAATAATACGGAGGAGTACGATCAAGTAGTAGCGGAGTTTATTAATGGGTAAGAAGTACGCGATTTTTACAATGGATATGGAGGAATTCTCGGATACCGGTTGCGTTCGGGAAAGCGGCTTTCATGTGGAGAATGAAATGCTCGACGGGTTGGATGAATATATCCGCCTGCTCGACAGTCATAACATCAAGGCCACCCTGTTTACCGTCTGTCATGCTGTGGAGTCGGTGAAAAATAAGATGCATCGGTATATTGAACGCGGGCATAAGATTGCATTGCATGGATTTGACCATCAGGCGCCATTGACCATGAGCAATCAGCAGTTTCGTGAGAACATCCGCCACGCCAAAGAAAAACTGGAAGCCGAATTCGGGGTGGAGATCCTCGGGTATCGCGCACCCTTTTTCAGCATGGATAATGAACGGCTGGATATCTTGAGAGAACTGGGCTTTCGCTATGATTCCAGTTTTATGGATTTCGCCCAACTGCCCCATGAAAAGCAGATCGACATCAGCGATTTTACCCGTATTATCAAGCATGTCTTTGTGAAAAACGGGTTTTTTGAATTTGGAATCCCTTGTCAGAAGATATTTAACCATCCTTTCCCTGTGTCGGGCGGAGGGTATGTGCGGTTGAGTGTGTGGCCCTTTGTGCGCAGCTTGATCAGTCAGTATATTGCCGATAACGATTATTATGTCTTTTATCTGCATCCCTTTGAACTGTCCAAACAAAAGGTACCGCAGATCAAAAACCTCAAACCGCACGATCAGTATTATCTGACTCACGGTTTGCGTAATTACCGCGCTAAGATTGATATGATCATCATCATGCTTAAAAAGATGGGATTTGAATTTGTCACTTTTGAAGAATATCTGAAAGTCATGTCAGAGGTTACGGAATAAGGAAAGGCTTAAGAATGAACAGAGAACTACAAAAGTTAATTGCAGACAATACGGCCGCCCTACAGGAAAGCCCTCGGGATATGGCATCGGTCTTTGCTATTATATGCGGTAACGGGGAACGTATATTTGCCGAATGCAGCGATGGATACCGTATTCATACCTATACCTATACCGATATAGAAAAGGCGGTAGAACGGGTATCGGCGGGTATCCATGCCCGCATGGGCGCTACGCATGGTTATGTGGGTCTGGAAATGGAAAACGGCGTCGAGTGGATCGTTACCTTCTGGGCGATCCTGCGCAGCGGCAATAAGCCCTTTTTAATCAACAGCCGCCATCCCAAAGCCTTGTCCGACCGCCTGTTAAAGCAATTACACATACAATATGTCATCGGCACACAGCCCACGGAGTTGGATGCCGAGTGGCTGGATTATGCGTCCCTGCAAAGCGATCAGGCATTTGATGGGGATTTTGAGGATGAATTTGCCTTGTCTACCTCAGCGACCTCGTTGCAGGCTAAGATCTGTATCTATCATGGCAAGCAGGTAGCGGCGCAGGTTTTGAATTCCAAGCGTATCATTCGGGAATGTAAGCGTATGGCGGCACACTATCATGGCTCGCTCAAACAGTTGGCGTTTTTACCTTTTTATCATGTGTTTGGGCTGTTTGCCGTCTATTTTTGGTTTGCCTTCTTTGGGCGTACCTTTGTCTTTTTACGGGATATGTCGCCCGATACCATTTTGAAGACCTGCCGCAAACACGAGGTAACCCATATCTTTGCCGTGCCGATGCTGTGGCACACCATAGAGGATAAGATCAAAAAACAGTTGGAACAAAAGGGCGAAAAAACCCAGAAAAAGTTTGAAAAGGGTATGAAGATCAGTATGGCCTTGCAAAAAGCCATGCCTTATCTCGGTACGGCCATCGCTAAGAGGCTAATGGCGGAGGTTACCGATGCCCTGTTTGGACCGAGTGTTCAATTCTGCATCAGCGGCGGCAGCCATTTGCGTGCATCGGCGTTGCATCTGATCAACGGCATCGGGTATCCCCTCCATAACGGTTACGGCATGAGCGAGATTGGCATTACCTCGGTCGAGCTTGGCAGCAAGATAACCGACCGTAATCGCAATGCGATCGGTAAGCCCTTTGAGTCGGTGGACTATCGGTTGGGAGAGGACGGCACGCTGTATGTGCGCGGGGCGTCGATCTGTCATTCAATGATCATTGACGGAGAAGAAATCATGATGCCCGAATGGTTTGATACAGGAGATCTCATGTCCTGTGAGGACGGGCGGTATTATATTTCGGGTCGGCGCGGCGATGTGGTCATCGGCGATAACGGCGAGAATATTAACCCCGATCTGATCGAAGAGCATTTTGGACTCAGCGGCGATACACCCTACTCGGTATTGGGAATCCGAGAGGAAGATAATGATGTATTGAGTATGGTGGTGCGCATCAATCCCTATATGAGTGACGGGCGCCGTCAGCGGTTGGTGGAGCGCATTTATGCCGCCAACGAGCAGTTGCCCATGGCCATGCAAGTGCGTAAATTCTATTTCACCACCGATGCCATTGCCCCCGAAACAGCCATAAAGGTGGGGCGCAAGTACCTGCTTCGTGCGATTGAAGAGGGATCGGTACGGTTGACCCCCTTCGCGCAGTTTGGGCAGCGGCAAGACGGGCGATCGGACGAGGGACACAATCCGTTGTTGCTGGCGCGGTTGCGTGAGATCGTGGCCGAGGCGCTGGGCGTGGCGGCCGAGTCTTTGGACGATCGGGCGCATATCCTGTTGGATATGGGGGCGACCAGCCTGCAGTATTTTGAGATCATTTCGGCGATTGCGGCCGAGTTTTCTATTGAATCGTATAACGATAAGGAGCATTATCGGTACACGATTGAAGAATTTTGTGAGTATATCGAGAGGTATGTATGAGAAAACAAGCGCGTCCCAGTCGGGGCTTTGCCTGGTTCGTTCGTATTACCGGTGCGCTGGCGGTTTTGCCCTTTTTCAAGCCGCAAGTGTACTGTGAAAACGAAGAAAAACAGGGAAAAAAGCTAAAAAAACCGTCAATTTTGGTCTCAAATCACGTCTCTTTGTTGGATTTTGTGCTCTATTTGTACGTGTTTTGGCGCAATTTTATCCATTTTCAGGTCGCAGAAGTGATGTTTAACAAGTCAAAATTCATGAATTGGTTGCTTTATAAGTTGGGTTGTATTCGCGTGGATCGCGACCAATTTGATTTTGGCTTTGTCGGTGATTCGTTGGAGTTATTGGATCAGGGTGAGGTTGTAGGAATCTTTCCGTCGGGACGGCTGCCCATCGGCGGCAAACCCTTTCCGTTTAAGCCGAGCGTGATCTTCATCGCACTTCGTACCGATGCCCCTATCATTCCGGTGTATACCGACGGGCAGTACGGGTTGTTTAAGCGGGCGCGGGTGGTTATCGGCGAACCGATCGATATTCGGGCGTATTGCCAAACGACCGAGCCGAGTCAGCAGGAACTGGATAACCTTACAAAGATGCTGGAAGAGAAGGTATATGCGCTGCGTGACTGCATTAAGGAAAAGGTGCGGAAATAATGGAGAAGAAGCAGGGTAAACTGTGGGTGTGGAAGTATCTGCCTATGGATATCGGGCGGATCGTGTTGTGGTTTCTGCCGTTGTTGTATCGTTTTCGCCGATATGATACGGCCGGATTGCCGTACAAAAACAAGGTGCGTGGCGGAGCGCTGATCGTGGCCAACCATGCCTCGTTTTTAGATCCTTTATTGGTAGGCAGTTGTTTCTGGTACCGTCGGGTGTTTTTTCTGGCAGCGGAGGCGGTGATGCGCAATCCGGTGGTGGCATGGTTGCTGCGGGGTGCCGGTTGCATCAAGATCGATCGCAACATTTCGGATATCGAAGCGATAAGAAAGGCGGTCGATGTGCTGAAGGATGGGCGTTGTTTAGCCATGTTTCCGCAGGGAGGAATCTCCCGCGAAGAGGAGTTTTCGCAGATCAAATCGGGGGCCATTCTGATTGCGCTTCGGGCGGGTGTGCCCATTATCCCCATGTACAGCAGCCGTAACCAGACGCCCTGGTATCGGGCGACAACGGCGGTTGTGGGAGAGCCGCTGGATTGCCGTGAATATTGCAAGAAGAAAATGCCGTCTATGGCCGAGATCGAGGCGGCTTCGGCGGCTCTTTTGGAGAGAATGGAAGAATGCCGTAAGGCTTATGTGGCATTGGAGGAGAATTATGAGTAATTTGGAAAAACTGATCGAACTGTTCGGTACGGTTTTTGACGGAGATGTGCAGACCGATGGTATCACCGAGCAGACCCGTCTGATCGAGGATCTGGAACTCAATTCGATCGGACTGTTATATATGGCGCTGGCAGTAGAAGAAAATTTCGGCGTGAAATTTAACAACGATGATTTTGTAAATATCCGCACGGTGCAAGATGTGCTGGACAAGATCGAAGGTAAGATATGATCTGGACAACAAACCCTCCGAAGATGGGGGATATGATACGGGTCAAGGTGAAGTTTTATCATCATTACGGCATCTATTTGGATGATGAACACGTTGTACAGTTCGGATTGCCCGACAATACGGGGCAGGATCCCGACAAGATCGCCGTCATGGTGACCGATATTGACGGATTCTTAGCGGGCGGCGATCTGGAAGTGGCCAAACTGACGCCGGCGGAGAAGATGGAGCGGTACTCGCCCAGAAAGACGAGGGATCTGGCGTTGTCCCGCGTAGGGGAGACGGGGTATAACATACTCCATAACAACTGTGAGCATTTTGCCAACGAGTGTGTTTTCGGCCGTCACGAGAGTTCATTTGTGTCGGGGGTACGTACCGAGATCCGAAATAAATGCGAGAAATAAAAATTCCGAGGAGTATCCTCGGAATTTTTACATTTATTTCACTTGCGGCGGGTTATTCTATTGAGGCGGGCATACAGTGACCAGTCTACCTGTTGCAATTGATCCTCGGTAATGCGATACGTCCAGTTGCCCGAGGCGCGCCCCGGTGTGTTGATGCGGGTATCGGCGCCGTAGCTGAGCAGATCCTGTATGGGAAAGATGACCAAGCCTGCCTGACTCATCAGCATGGCGCTGCGGATGGCGGAACACCCATCTTCGAAATTACCGACATATTCGAGAACCTGCCGGCGGGTTGTTTCATCCAGTTCCCACAAAAAGCCAAGCAGGGTATTGTTATCGTGGGTGCCGGTATAGGCTACGGTATTTTCGGTGTAGTTATGGGGTAGGTGGATATTGCAGGGATCGCCGTCAAAGCCAAATTGAAAAACGGCCATGCCCGGGTATGTACTATAATCGAGAAGATCCTGTGTTTTTTGATCGATCATCCCCAGATTTTCGGCTAAGATCATTTTATCTTTTGCCTGCGGGGCAAAGGCATCGATGAGTTTTCGATCGGGGCCGGGGCACCAGCGTCCCTCCTTTGCGGTTTTGGCATCGGCAGGTACGCTCCAGTAATCGCTGATGGCACGGAAATGGTCGATACGAACGCCGTCGAACAATTCTAACATATAAGCAAGGCGGTTTTTCCACCAAGAATAGCCGTCGAGTTCCATCTTATCCCAGTCATACAGGGGATTGCCCCACAACTGACCATCCTTTGAAAAATAGTCGGGCGGTACGCCGGATACAAATGCGGGATTTTGCTTGGGATCCAATTGGAACTGATCGGGCGTGGCCCAGATATCACTGCTGTCATTGGATACATAAAAAGGAAGATCGCCGATCACGGAGATGCCTTTTTGTGTGGCATAGGCGTGTAATTCCTGCCACTGGCGGTGAAATTCATATTGGATAAATTGCCACGTGCATTCGTCGTCCGGTTTCGGTTCGCAAACCGTCCATTCCCGCCACGGCCGTCCGCCGTTGGCTTGTTTGAGGGCCAGAAAACGGCAGGCGTCCGCGATATGCGGATGGGACTTGAAAAAGTTCTGAATCTTGCTTCTGTCGGTCACACGCCTGGCGGCGTTGGCTAAAAAGGCAAGGCGTGTGCGGCGCAATGCAGAAAAGTCGCATAAATAGGGATCGGAGATCTTTTGTTGTTCCAGTTCTTCTAAGGTAACCAGTCCTTGTTCGTATAGCAAGAGTGGGTCGATAAAGAACGGATTGCCGGCAAAGGAAGAATAGGACATATAGGGGGAATTGTGCTCATCCGTGACGCCGAAAGGGAGAACCTGCCAAACAGAAAAGCCGCCCTCGGCCAGACGGTTGATCCAACGATAGGCCGTTTTGCCGAAGGTGCCGCACCCGTACGGGCCGGGCAGGGCGAAGACGGGAAGAAGCACGCCGCTTTGTCGTTTCATGATATCACCTCAAGAATAAACTGTTCTTATCATATACCAAATTGCATAAAAAGACAACTAAAAAACCGTCCTTTTGGTAATTTATGCAAAAATTTCCCGAAATGTAAAAATTTTTTTAATTTTTCTATAGAAAAATGAAAAAGTCTATGATATAATAAAAACATAAATTTTTAGGACCGTACAGTTAAGGAGGCCTTCAGAATGTATTTTCGCAAGAAAGAATGTGTGGCAATGATCCTTGCCGGAGGGCAGGGGAGTCGATTGATGGTGCTGACCGAGAACACGGCAAAGCCGGCCGTTCCGTTTGGCGGCAAGTATCGGTTGATCGATTTTCCTCTTTCAAACTGTGTCAATTCGGGTATTGACACGGTGGGGATCCTGACGCAGTATCAGCCGTTACAACTCAATGAGTACATAGGCAACGGTATGCCTTGGGGACTCAACAGCACTAACGGAGGCATTCATGTTCTTTCTCCCTATTCCAAGAGTGCCAGTTCGGAGTGGTATAAGGGAACGGCGAATGCCATCTTCCAGAACATTTCCTTTATTGATCGGTATCATCCGACGCACGTGCTGATCCTGTCGGGCGACCATATCTATAAGATGAATTATTCTTTGATGATGCAGGCGCACGTACGCAATAAGGCGGACTGTACCATTGCCGTGTTGGATGTGCCCTTGGAGGAAGCCTCCCGTTTCGGTATATGAACGTCAACGATGACGGATCGATCTACGAATTTGAGGAGAAACCGAAAAATCCCAAGAGCACCAAGGCTTCTATGGGTATTTATATGTTCCGTTGGGACGTATTGAAAAAGTACTTGATTGAAGACAATGAGGATCCTACTTCCAGTAACGATTTCGGCAAGAATATCATTCCGAAGATGATTGCCGATAACTATAAATTATATGCCTATGGATTCGAGGGGTACTGGAAAGATGTCGGTACGATCGAGAGTTTGTGGCAGTCCAACATGGACATTTTGGGAGAAAATCCCGAACTGGATCTGCGGGATACGGAAGATCGTATTTATGCCCGTAACTACTCGCATCCCAGTTCCTATATTGCGCCCGAATCGGAGATCGTTAATTCCTATGTGGCCGAGGGAAGTACGGTTTACGGCAAGGTATACAATTCGATCGTATCGACCGGTTGTGTGATTGAAAAGGATGCCGAGATCCACAACAGTCTGATCATGCCCAATGCGACGGTCGGTAAGAGTTCGGTGATCCGCTACGCCATCATTGGTGAGGATGCGGTTGTGCATGCCAATGCGCGTATCGGTGACAGCCCTGAATTTTATGATAAGAATAAATGGGGCATTGCCGTTGTCGGTAAAGACAAAGAGGTAGCGCAGAACAAGATCATGCTACCCAAGGAAATCTATTAAGGAGGATGCCGACATGAAAGCTATGGGTATTATTTTCTCGAACATCTACGACAGCTCGTTAGGGGAGTTGACCAACCAGAGAACGGTGGCCTCTTTGCCTTTTGGCGGGCGTTACCGTCAGATCGACTTTGTATTGTCCAATCTGTCCAATTCGGGCATTTGCAACATTGGTGTGATCACCAAATACAATTACCGTTCGCTGATGGATCATTTGGGCTCCTGCAGCGATTGGGATCTTAACCGCAAGAATGAGGGTGTGGTATTCCTGCCGCCCTTCGCCAGCGGGAATACAGGCATTTATAAAGGTAAACTGGAAGCGCTGCATTCGGCTGTTCATTTTATCAATAACCCCAACTATGATTACGTGGTGGTTTGCGATTCGACGGTATTATGCAACATGGATTTTCGTCCTGCCATCAAGCAGCACATTGAACTGGGCAGCGATGTCACAATCCTGACGACATCGGGTAAGGATAAGACCAAGAAGAAGCATCCGCTGATCGTAAAGGCCAACAAGCGCGGCAAGGTGACCGAGATGATGATCGACACTTACTGGCGCGCCGACACGCAGATCGGTATGGGGATGTTCATCATCAGCCGTGAGCGCTTGATGGAGGCGATCGAGGAGTCTTATACCAAAGGGTTGGCGCATCTGGAGAGGGATTATCTGCAACGGAAATTTAATGACAATGCCTTGAAATTGGCGGTATATCCGTTTGACGGTATTGTGCTTCGAAATGAGGATATTCGCAGTTATTATGCCAATAATATGGCACTTTTGCAAGAAAATGTGCGAAAAGGGCTTTTCAACAACGAATATCCGATATATACTAAAGTAAGAGATGAGATTCCTACCTATTACGGCGAAGGGTCCAAGGTATCCGATTGTATCATCGCCGACGGCTGTGTCATGCGTGGCACGGCAACAAACAGCATTATCTTCCGCGACGTCACCATAGCCAAGGGGGCAGAGGTTCGGTCCAGCATCATCATGCAGGGGGCGCGAATCGGGAAGAATGCCAAATTGGAATGTGTGATTCTTGACAAGAATGTGACGGTGACCGACGGGGCGATCCTGATCGGCACGCCGGAGCATCCGGTCATTGTCAAAAAGGGAGAAACTGTATGAAAATCGTATTTGCAGCCAGTGAAGCTGCTCCTTACATCAAAACGGGAGGCCTGGGCGATGTTGCTCAGGCCCTTCCTGCTGCTTTGTCTGATTATTCCGATAATGAGGTCTTGATTTTTTTGCCGTATTATGGCAAAATAAAGGATAATGCGTCGATCACGGCGGAGTTTATCGGGTATTTTTATACCGATTTGTCCTGGCGGCATCAATATGTCGGTCTGTATCAGGTAAAGACTGAGCGTGATAATTTGCGGGTCTATTTGCTGGATAATGAACAATACTTTAAGCGTGACGGCGGCATTTACGGGCATACTGACGATGGGGAGCGGTTTGCTTTCTTTTCCAAGGCCATTCTGGATGCCTTAGTCTATTTGGGAGAGCAACCGAATATCATTCATTGCAACGATTGGCAGACGGCGCTGTTGCCCATTTTCCTGCACGCCTTTTATCAGGAGCAATTGGGGCAGGCCAAGACGGTCTTTACCATTCACAACATTGAGTACCAAGGCTGGGCACATCCTTATTTCCTCGGTGACGGTTTAGGGTTATCGGGGGATTATGAGAATACGCTTACCTATAAAGGAAGCATCAATTTTATGAAGGGTGCGATCCTGACCTGTGATGCATTGACTACCGTGTCGCGCACCTATGCGCAGGAGATCCGTTATCCCTATTTTGCGCACGGGCTCTCGCCGGTAATTGATGAGCATGCCTTTAAGGTTCACGGTATTGTCAACGGTATTGACATGGTGGGTAATGATCCGGCGACCGATAAAGCGATTCCCGCCAACTACACGGCGGCCGACACGGCCGGTAAAGCCGTATGCAAGGCGCAGATGCAAAAGCAATTGGGGTTACCGGTTCGGGAGGATGTGGCTGTAATCGGCATGGTGACCCGACTGGTTTCGCACAAGGGATTGGATATTCTGTGTGCCGTGGCCGAAGAATTGATGAACTGGGACATTCAGTTGGTTATTCTGGGCACGGGGGATGCCGAATATGAGGCGCGGCTGAAGAGTGTTGCCGATCGGCACACCGACAAGTTTTCGCTTAATCTTTGTTTTTCGGGGGCGTTGGCATCGCAGATCTATGCGGCCAGTGACCTGTATTTAATGCCGTCGAAGAGTGAGCCGTGCGGGCTTTCGCAGTTGATTGCGATGCGGTACGGAACCGTTCCCGTCGTTCATGAAACGGGTGGGCTTAAGGATACGGTATTGCCCTTTAATCCGCAGACGGGTGAGGGGTTTGGTTTTACCTTCCAGAGTTTTAACGGCGACGATATGCTGGATGCGATACGTCGCGCCTTGTCGGTATACGGCGGGGACGAGGTCGCTTGGGCTAAGGTGATGCACAACGGCATGACAGCCGACCTGTCATGGAAGGTGCCGGCGGCAGAGTATATGGCGCTTTACGAGCAATTGAAATAAAAGGAGATCCACAGCACTATGCACAAGAACAAGGCAGAATTACTTAGCAAGATCAATGAGACATCCATTCGGTTATTTTCCTGCAATTTATCGGAGACGACCGAGAAGCAGGCGTATAAGGTGGTATGCACGCTGTTGCGTGAGATGCTGGCCAAGAAGCGTAAGGAGTATAAGGATTCCTACAAGGGCAAGGGACGTAAGCAGGTATATTATATGTCCATGGAGTTTTTGGTGGGTACCTCTTTGCGCAACAACCTTTACAATTTAGGAGTAGAGGATGATTTCCGTGATGTGCTCAAGGGGCAGGGATTTGATATTGAAACTCTCTATGACTTGGATCCCGATGCCGGTTTGGGCAACGGCGGTTTGGGACGTTTGGCGTCCTGTTACCTTGACAGTTTAACGGGAGAGGATTTGCCGGCGACCGGATTTTCGATTCGGTATGAGTTTGGTATTTTCAAACAGAAGATCATTGACGGGTGGCAGATGGAGTTTCCTGACAACTGGTTAGAGCGGGGTGAGGTATGGTTGCAGCCCCGTGCCGATGAGAGTTATGAGGTAAAATTCGGCGGCAAGATCAGCGAATGGGTGGACAACGGGCAATTCCGTGTGGCGCATACCGATTATCAGAGTGTGACGGCGATGCCGTACGATATGTATATTTCAGGCTACAACTGCAAGGCCGTTAACAAACTGGTACTTTGGAGTGCTAAGTTGCCCTCCTTTGATATGCCTGCCTTTTCCCGCGGTGAATATGTACGTTCGCTGGAGCAGAACACAATGGCGGAAGTCATCTCCAAGGTCTTGTATCCGGCGGATAATCACATTGAGGGCAAGCGGTTGCGCTTAAAGCAGCAATACTTGTTGGTGTCGGCATCCTTGCAAAGTATTCTGGCCAAGCACATCAAGAGGTACGGAACCTTAGATAATTTGTCTGATTATGTGGCGATTCACATCAATGATACCCATCCGGCGTTGTGTGTGCCGGAGTTGATGCGCCTGTTGATGGATGAGCATGGGTATTCGTGGGATGATGCGTGGGGCATTGCGCAGAAGACGCTGTCTTACACCAACCACACGGTTATGAGTGAGGCGTTGGAGCGCTGGAGTGAGTGGTTATTCGAGGAGCAGTTGCCTCGTATTTATGCCATTACCAAGGAGATCAACCATCGTTTGGTGGAGCAGTTGCAGGCCTTTTATCCGAATGATCCGGCCAAGATCAATTATATGGCGGTCATCGGTGACGGTGAGGTGCGCATGGCCAACCTGTGTTTGGCGTGCTGCCATACCATCAACGGCGTATCGAAGTTGCACTCGCAGATTTTGACTGACAGTATTTTCCATGACTATTACGTAATGAAGCCGGAGCGGTTCCGTAACGTGACCAACGGTATTGCTTATCGGCGCTGGCTCTGTCAGGCCAATCCGGAATTGGCGGAATATCTGAAAAAGACGATTGGAGCCGGATATCTCAAGGATGCTTCGCAGTTGGAGAAGTTGCTGGAGTATCGGGATGACAAGACGGTTTTGGCGGATCTGGCACGCATCAAGCAGAATAACAAGCGCAGACTGGCTTCCTATATTGCCGAGAAGAACGGTATCTATGTCGATCCTTCGTCGGTGTTTGATATTCAGATCAAGCGGTTGCATGAGTACAAGCGGCAACTTCTGAACGTGTTGCAGATCCTGTATATGTATCAGCATATTAAGAATCATCCCAATGAGGATTTTGTGCCTCGCACCTACATTTTCGGGGCTAAGGCGTCGGCGGGTTACGATCTGGCTAAGCAGATCATCAGCCTGATCTCGGCCGTTTCCGATCTGCTCAATTCCGATCCGGTGACCAAGGATAAGATCAAGGTGGTCTTTTTGGAAGATTACCGTGTTTCGTTGGCGGAACTGATCATTCCTGCAGCTGAGATCTCGGAGCAGATCTCGATTGCGGGCAAGGAAGCATCGGGTACGGGTAACATGAAGTTGATGATCAACGGTGCGGTTACTTTGGGTACGATGGATGGCGCCAATGTGGAGATCTGCGAGCAGGTGGGGCAGGAGAATATGTTCCTGTTCGGCATGAACGTCGATCAGGTGAATGAGCTGTGGAGCAAGGGCTATTCGCCGCAGGATTATCTGGCGGCCGATCCGCAGTTACAGGAAGTGATTCAGATGCTCACGTCCGGTGTGTTGGGCAAGCGCTTTGATGATATTGTGGCTTCGCTTCTTACCAACCGTTTCGGCGTAGCCGATCAGTATATGACATTGGCTGATTTCAATGATTATGCCAGAGCACAACGCTTGGTTGGCGAGACCTATATGGATAAGGATAAGTTTATGCGTATGTCCTTGTATAATATCGCGAAGGCGGGTATTTTCTCTGCCGACCGCGCGGTATTGGAATATGCAAAAGATATCTGGAAGATGAAATAATGCGAATTCTCTATGACAGTAAAGATCCTATGTTTAAACAGCCCTTCGGTACTCTTACCGAAGGGCAGAGTTGTATGATTCGGATTCACATACCGGTTTCCTGTAAAGCGGTTTCGGCACGATTGATCGTTAATTATGAAGATGGGGCTGAGCACGCTTCCTTTCTTATGAATCATCAAGAAACCAAAGGCGAGTATGATATATATGCCTGCCGGTTTGCCTTGGCGACAAGAGGGCTGTATTTCTATTATTTTCGAATTACTACCGAAAATGAAGTCTTTTCCTTGTATCGGCAGGGGTATGATCAGACCAATATGGAAGCGGGCGACCTATGGCAGTTATCCTGCATACCGTCGGATTTTCAGGTGCCGAAGGACTGTGCGGGGCGTGTGATGTACCAGATCTTCCCTGACCGTTTTTATCAAAAAGGTACCTGTAATACACGAGGAAAAATCGAGCCGTTTTGGATCCACGACAACAAGAAAGACACACCGGCATACCGACCGAATGCGCAGGGTGAGGTGGAAAACTGCGATTTTTACGGCGGAAACCTGCGGGGTATTGCCGAAAAGTTGGAGTATTTGTCGGATTTAGGGGTGAAGATTCTTTATCTGAACCCGATTTTCAAGGCGTGGTCGAATCACCGATATGATACGGCCGATTACAAAAAGATCGATGAACTGCTGGGAACGCAGGATGATTTTTCCCGCTTGTGCCGCATGGCGCGCCGCAGGGGAATGAAGATCATACTGGATGGGGTATTTTCCCACACGGGGAGCAACAGTACCTATTTTCAGTCGGCGGTTTCCGATCCGAGTTCGCCTTACCGTTCCTGGTATGATTTTCAGGAATATCCGCACACCTACACCTCCTGGTGGGGTATCCAGACACTTCCCTGCGTGAAGGAGACCGATCCTTCTTTTTTGCAGTACATCATTGAGGATGAAGACAGTGTAATAGCCCATTGGCTGCGGGCGGGCGCTGACGGATTTCGGCTGGATGTGGCCGATGAACTGCCTGACGGCTTTATTGCTAAACTGCGCCAACGGCTCAAACAGATCAAACCCGATGCTTTGCTGATTGGGGAAGTGTGGGAGGATGCGTCCAACAAGATCAGTTACGGACAACGGCGGAGGTATTTCACCGATGGGGAACTGGATTCGGTGATGAATTATCCGTTCCGTCATGCGATATTGGAGTTTGTCTGCGGGCGGGATGACGGGCATGGTTTGCGGCAGGCGGTGATGGAGATTGCCGAGAATTATCCGCCGCAGGTGGTATCGGTTTTGATGAATATGCTTTCTACCCACGACACGCCCCGTATTCTTTCCTTGCTCTCGCCGAAACCCGAACCGATAACTAAGGATGAATGTGCCGAGTATCGGATGGGGGAGGAAGAACGGCAGGAAGCGGTGGCGCGGTATCGGTGTGCCGCTTTGCTGCAGTTTGTTCTACCCGGTATGCCCTGTGTGTATTACGGGGATGAATTGGGCAGTGAAGGCTTTGGCGATCCGTTTTGTCGGAGATTTTTTGACTGGGATGCGGTCAAGGGCAATGAGATATTGGTGTACATCAAGGCGTTGGCGACGATGAGAAACCGTCATGAGGTTCTGCAAAAGGGTGATGTTTCGATTGACGTATGCGGCCCCGGTTGTGTACGGATCACCAGAGAATATAATGGGCGTATTTGTCGAGCCGCGGTGAATGTGGGGCATGACATCCGTTTGCCGAATTCGGGTAAAATCCTGCTTTCCGAAAATGCGAAAAAGGAAGAAGACGGGGTCTGGCTGGGGCAATATGGATTTGTGTGTGAAATTGAGTAATTTTTTGATTGGATTTGTTGACAAGGGATTGGTGGTATGGTATAATATCACCAATCTTTAAGTCGATACAGAGAGATCGGCAAGATGGGTCAGGATGCTGCGGGCGTGGTATCCGCTGCCTTGCTGCATCCAGCAAGGTTTTTTGTTAATAAAGGGGGATATATATGGCACAACTGAGAGCGAAAATTTTCAAGATGCAATCGTTTCCGCAGTTCTGCCCCGCTGTTGCGGCGTTTTTGCCGTCCCTCGAAATTATTGACGACTCTGAATATGTTGTTTTTCCCGGCTTTTGCGATGTGCATGTGCATTTTCGCGAGCCGGGTTTTTCGTATAAAGAAACCATTCGCTCCGGTTCATTGGCGGCGGCGGCCGGTGGTTATACGGCTGTGTGTACCATGCCGAATCTGAATCCTGTGCCGGACAGTGTGGACAACCTCAAGCTGCAATTGGACAAGATCCGATCCGACGCCTGCATATCGGTAACGCCTTACGGGGCCATTACGGTAGGCGAGCGGGGAGAAGAGTTGGCGGATCTGGCGGGGATGGCACCCGATGTTGCGGGATTTTCCGACGACGGACGCGGGGTGCAGGATGAAGCACGGATGCGACAGGCCATGCAGGAAGCTAAACGATTGGGCAAAGTAATTGTAGCGCACTGTGAAGATAATGCTCTGTTGCGTGGCGGTTACATTCACGATGGAGACTATGCCAAGGCGCAGGGCCATGCCGGTATCTGCTCCGAGAGTGAATGGGGGCCGATTGCCCGAGATCTGAAACTGGTCGAGGAGATCGGGTGTGCCTATCATGTGTGTCATATATCCACTAAGGAAAGTGTGGAGTTGATTCGACAGGCCAAGGCGAAGGGCTTGGATGTGACATGCGAGACGGCGCCGCATTATCTGGTGATGGACGATCGTGATCTGCAGGAAGACGGACGATTCAAAATGAATCCGCCGCTGCGCAGCCGAGAGGATCGGGAGGCGTTGGTGGCCGGCATTTTAGACGGAACGATCGATATGATTGCAACCGATCATGCCCCGCACAGTGCCGAAGAAAAGGCAAAAGGGCTTAAGGGCAGTGCTTTCGGTGTGGTCGGATTGGAAACGGCGTTCCCAATTATGTATACCCATTTCGTGAAAACGGGACGCATGACGATGGAGCGACTTATAGAACTTATGGCAATCAATCCTCGTAAGCGATTTAACCTGCCGATGGGGAATGATTTTACGGTATGGAATTTGGGCAAGAAAAAGACGGTAGAGCCCGACGCTTTTCTTTCAAAAGGAAAGGCAACACCCTTTGCGGGATGGACGGTGTACGGCGAATGTATAGCAACCGTGCATGATGACAAGTTAGTATATGATCTCGGTTAAGATATAAGGAGAAAGAACATGGCAAAGAGAACAGACATTAAAAAGGTATTGATCATTGGTTCGGGTCCGATCGTAATCGGGCAGGCGGCCGAATTTGACTATGCGGGCACGCAGGCTTGCTTAGCGCTCAAAGAAGAAGGGTATGAGGTAGTGTTGTGTAACTCCAATCCGGCTACCATCATGACCGATACGACCATTGCCGATAAGGTATACATGGAGCCGTTGACGCTGGAATATATGGCAAAGATCCTACGCTATGAGCGTCCCGATGCGATCGTGCCGGGTATCGGCGGGCAGACGGGTCTGAATTTGGCCATGCAGTTAGAGAAGAAGGGTATTCTCAAGGAGTGCGGTGTTGAACTGTTGGGTACCAGCAGTGAAAGCATTGAGCGTGCTGAGGACCGTGAGATGTTTAAGGAACTGTGTCAGTCGATCGGGGAGCCGACCATTCCGTCCGAGATCACCTATAATTTGGACGAGGCCAAGGCGGCGGCCGAAAGAATCGGATATCCTGTCGTATTGCGTCCGGCCTTTACGTTGGGCGGTACCGGCGGCGGGTTTGCTTATAACGAAGAAGAGTTGATCGAGATCGGCATCAATGCCTTTAAACTCTCTCCTGTGCATCAGGTATTGATCGAGAAGAGTGTAAAGGGGTATAAAGAGATTGAGTTTGAGGTAATGCGTGACTCGAACGACCGTGCCATTACCATTTGTGGTATGGAGAACGTCGATCCGGTCGGTGTGCATACCGGTGACTCGATCGTAGTGGCGCCGATTCTGTCTTTGAACGAGCATGATTTGAAGATGCTCAATGACAGTGCCATCAAGATCATTCGGGAACTGAAAATTGAAGGCGGATGCAACGTGCAGTTTGCCCTTAACCCCGAATCGAGTGAATATTATCTGATCGAGGTAAATCCTCGCGTGTCCCGTTCGTCGGCATTGGCCTCCAAGGCCAGCGGTTACCCGATTGCACGGGTAACGGCCAAGATCGCACTGGGCATGGCACTGGAGGATATTCCGGTAGCCGGCGGCACGGCGGCGATCGAGCCGAATCTGGATTATATTGTGGCCAAGTTCCCGCGTTTCCCGTTTGACAAGTTCACCTCGGCGCCCAATACCCTGGGCACCCAGATGAAGGCGACGGGTGAGGTTATGGGCATTGGTTCGACCTTAGATGAATGTTTCCTCAAGTCGGTTCGCTCGTTAGAGACGGGTGTGGATCACATTTATCTGGCTAAGTTTGATGAGATGACCAAGGATGAATTGATCGACTATCTTGGTGAATATAAGGCGGATAACATTTTTGCCATTGCACAGCTTTTACGTATGGGGGTTTCCATCGAGGAACTGCATGAAGTAACCAAGATTACCGAGCTGTTCTTGGAGTGCATGAAGCGCATTGTGGATATGGAAGAGATCCTGCGTGGTAAGGTTGGCGATGAGACGGCGTTGCGTGCGGCCAAACAACTTGGCTTTGCCGATACAGTAATTGCACGGCTGTGGCATGTCGGGGAACTGGACGTATACCGTCAACGCAAGGCGGCGGGCATTGTGCCGGTCTTCCGTATGGTGGACACTATGCACACGGGCAAATATATTGCTTATCTTTACTCGTCGTACATGGGTGAGAATGACTCCCGTTTGACCGATAAGAAGAAGATCGTGGTGCTGGGAGCCGGTCCGATCCGTATCGGGCAGGGTGTAGAGTTTGACTATTCTACTGTGCATGCAGTACAGACGATCAAGAAGTCGGGCTATGAAGCCATCATCATCAACAACAATCCCGAAACGGTGTCGACTGACTACACAACGGCGGACAAGCTCTACTTTGAGCCGTTGACACCCGAAGACGTGATGAACATCATTGATTTTGAGCAGCCGGAGGGTGTAGTGGCTTCGCTTGGTGGGCAGACGGCCATCAACCTGGCTGAGCCGCTTATGGCGCGCGGAGTGACCATTATCGGTACCGATTGCGAAGCCATTGACCGCGCCGAGAACCGTGACCGTTTTGAGAAGATTTTGGAAGAACTTAACATTCCGCAGCCGCAGGGCAAGGCGGTAACCAAGATTGAAGACGGCTTGGCGGCGGCGGCCGAGATCGGGTATCCGGTTCTGGTACGTCCGAGTTTTGTGTTGGGTGGCCGTGCCATGCAGATCGTAGCCAACGAGGAGCAGTTGCGGCATTACCTGAAAACGGCAGTTGAGATCGATGTGGACAAGCCGGTTTTGGTTGACAAATACATTCAGGGTAAAGAGGTTGAGATCGACGCGATTTGTGACGGGCACGATGTATTTGTCCCCGGTATTATGGAGTTGGTTGAGCGCACGGGTATTCACAGCGGTGACTCGATCAGCGTATATCCGACCTTCAGTATTTCCGATAAGGTTAAGGGGATCATTCTGCAATATGCCAAGAAATTGGGATTAGGCATCGGCATTGTCGGGCTTTACAACATTCAGTTTATTGTGGATGGCAAGGATGATGTTTATATCATTGAGGTCAATCCCCGTTCGTCGAGAACGGTACCGTTCCTCTCCAAGGCGACGGGTTACAGTTTGGCGGACATTGCCACTGAGGTTATTTTGGGTAAGACCTTGAAGGAGCAGGGTATTTTTGACATCTATCCGGATGAGAAGAAGAGATGGTATGTTAAGGTTCCCGTATTCTCCTTTAACAAGATTCGTGGTTTGGATGCCTATCTGTCGCCGGAAATGAAGTCAACGGGCGAGGCGATCGGCTATGACGATAAACTCAACCGTGCTCTTTACAAGGCGTTACAGGCTTCGGGTATGCATTTGCAGAATTACGGTACGGTATTTGCCACCATTGCCGATAAGGATAAGGATGAGGCGTTGCCGCTGATTCGTCGGTTCTATAATCTTGGGTTTAATATTCAGGCGACTGAGGGCACGGCGAAGTTCCTCAAGGAAAACGGGATTCGCACCCATGTGCTGGCCAAGATCAGCGATGATGCCAATGAGATTCCCGATGCCATTCGGCAGGGGCATATTGCTTATGTGATCAACACCAGAGATATTCAGTCTTCCGGTACCGAGAGTGACGGACATCAGATCCGCCGTTGTGCGACCGAGAATAACGTAACCATGTTTACGGCGCTGGATACGGTACGGGTTTTGTTGGATGTTCTGGAAGAAACCACTCTTACGATTTCTACCATTGATGCATAAGGACGGATCATGAAACAAGGAATTTTCAAAATTACAGAGAACACGCCGTTGACATCGAATGTATATCGGATGCGACTTTGCGGTGATGTATCGGACATCACGGTGCCCGGACAGTTTATTAACATCAAACTGGATGGGAACTACCTGCGGCGGCCCATTTCGGTATGCGATGTGGATGCCGATGGGGTGACCATTATTTACAAGGTGGTCGGCAAGGGAACGGAGCAGATGAGTCGGATGACGGACGGGGAACTGGACGTGCTGACGGGGCTTGGCAACGGTTATGACCTGTCGATGGCCGGTGACACGCCGCTGCTGATTGGCGGCGGTGTCGGTGTGCCGCCGATGTACCTGCTGGCTAAGGAATTGATCAAGCAGGGCAAGACGGTGCAGGTGATTCTTGGGTTTAATACCAAGGATGAGATTTTCTATGAGAAAGAGTTTGCCGATTTAGGGGCGCAGGCGACGGTAACGACGGTGGACGGTTCGTACGGCGTTAAGGGGTTTGTTACCGATGCCATGGCGGGTATGGAGTATTCGTATTTCTATACCTGTGGACCTGAGCCGATGCTCAAGGCGATTTATCGGACGGCAACAACCGATGGCCAATTTAGTTTTGAGGAGCGCATGGGGTGTGGGTTTGGTGCCTGCATGGGATGTTCCTGCAAGACGGTGACCGGTTATAAGCGCATCTGCAAAGACGGGCCTGTGCTGACAAAGGGGGAGATCTTATGGGAGAAATGAAGGTAAATCTTTGCGGCATTGAGTTAGATAATCCCATTATCCCTGCCAGCGGTACCTTCGGATACGGCTATGAGTTTGCCGAATTGTATGATATTAATTTGCTGGGGACGTTCTCCTTTAAGGGGACGACGAAAGATCCTCGGTTCGGGAATCCGACTCCGCGCATTGCCGAGTGTCCGTCGGGCATGATCAATGCGGTAGGGTTGCAGAATCCCGGTGTGGATGCGGTGATAGAGAGAGAACTGCCGAGATTGGCCAAGTGCTTTCATAAAAAGGTGATGGCCAATGTCAGTGGATTTTCGGTAGAGGATTATGCTTATACCTGTGAGAAACTGTCGGACTGTGAGCAGGTGGGATGGCTGGAGGTCAACGTCAGTTGTCCCAACGTT
>JAZNYQ010000022.1:0-9277 GCA_045594545.1 Eubacteriales bacterium
TTGATGATATACAACGGCAATCCGTTGATTTTACTTGTAATTTATAGTATAATCAATACAGAGGAAGTGATATTATGCCTAGAAATTATTTGCTTTTGTATTCTGAACAATTAGCAACTGATATAGAACTGCTTTGCCAAAACATAAAAGCACCATCAAACACTCTCTTTCAAATTCGCAAAAGTTCAAGCAGTGTTTATGCAAATATTCGCGAAGCGAATTATGGTCAAAGCAGGGCAGATATGCTTTCTAAGTTTGAGATAGCACTAAAAGAATGTAGCGAAACAGAGGGTTGGTTACAACTTTTATTTAATACAAATGCTATTGATGAAGATAAATATAAAAAACAAAGAAATCTTTGCGGACGTATTAGAAGAATTTTAATTTCAAGTTGTAAAACGTTGAAGGAGAATTCAAAATGAATAAGGCAGAATATATAAGCGGTATTATATTTGATAATACTCTTAATGGAAACTCCTATCTGAATGATTTGCCTATTATTAAATATCTCGCAGAAAATAAAGAACTTAAATTTTCTTCAAATATCACCTTTTTTGTGGGCGAGAACGGTACAGGTAAGTCCACATTGCTGGAAGCTATTGCTGTTGCCTATGGTTTTAATGCAGAAGGCGGCACAAAAAACTTTTCCTTTTCGACTAAGGATACACATTCAGAACTCTCCGAACATTTAACCTTAATTAAAAGAGATTATGCAAAAGACGGTTTCTTTTTACGTGCTGAAAGTTTATATAATGCTGCTACCTATATTGACGAGGTCAAAGCGACTCACAACTATGGGAATGTTTCTTTGCACAACCAATCGCACGGGGAAAGTTTTCTATCTATAGTACAAAATCGCTTTAGCGGAAAAGGTTTATATCTTTTAGACGAGCCCGAAGCAGCACTTTCTCCTATGCGGTTAATGACTTTAATTGTTGAAATGGATAGTCTGTTGAAAAACAATTCTCAATTTATAATTGCAACCCATTCACCGATTTTAATGGCGTTTCCAAATGCAGAAATATTACAGTTTTCTGAATCAGGAATTGAAAAGGTGAAATATTATGAAACTGAGCATTATAAAACAACAAAACTTTTTGTTGAGGAACCTGAGAAAATGATTCATCATTTAATTGGTTTTAATAATTGAAAATAACGGTTTTCAGGAACATTTAATTCGTGTCATTAAGTTCAAAACTCCCACAATGAATGACATCCCAAATCTGAACTGTTACGGTTCGATTGAGATGTCATTCATTCTTTTTAAATCCAGTAGGGAACGGCTTTCTTGGCTGTTCCTTATTTTTTATGTTTATCGAACTAAAATGAAAGAAGTGCTTATAATTCTTTCCATTCTTTTACCTTTACACCAGATCATTCGTTATAGTTTCGAGTTACTCCAATCCTTTAACTGCGTAACTGTACAGCTGGGACTGATCCAAGTCTACATCATGCAAACAAACGGAAGATACCCCAAGATTGTTGTAGGTTGTATAGTAATAAATACCCTTGTCAGCATTGCAACAGCTACTATAACGGGTATATTCAAAGCCGTCCTTTGTCCACACGCATCCTTTCGGCATAGCAACCGCATTTAAGATGTGGAAGAATTGATTGACACTTGCGTTTTCGTTCTGCTCACAAACAGAATTCTCCTTTACGAAAAAGGCTCGCACAAATCGGGATGTGCTGGAAAAATCTCCCGGTAAACCCAAGGCACCCATACCGAGACTGTAATTTTGAAAGGGTACATCTTCCCGAAAATGATTATCTGCTGGACCTATATGCAGTGCCATAAAGTTACTCATATTGATGCGGTGGTAATCAAAGGGAGGATTGTTGGTCAGGACTTCAAAGTGGTTATCGTATATATGGATTCCGTCAGTCAGGGTTTCTACCACAATACTGGTTTCCTTGTCGCTTATCATCCAATGCAGCGGCGATACAGGGAGTTGTCGGCTAAAGCTGACATTTATCAGGTTTATTCTGCTAATCAACTGCTTTGCCTCCGCTACGGATGCACACTGCCCCAAGATCCAAGGGATAAATTCAAAAGGTGCCACATTATCTTTCTCGGGATTGTAGTCATAGTACATAGCATTTCCCGGAAAGTTTAACCCCGCCATACTCAACCCTTTGTCATTAGTTGCCTCATAATAGAGAGGAAAACCATCAACGACCGTAGCCATGCCAATCATAGCGTGATGGTCGACAAGTGATTTAGTATGGCGCATTGTAAAAATATAGCGTCGGGGTGTGATCACAACGCTTTCCCCGTACCCGCGTTCCAAGTCTAAATTTCTGCCAAAGTAGGCATCCACGTTTTTATATGATATAGCTGTACACATATATTCCTCACTCTCATTTGTCAAGCTCTGTTAAAATTGCCGCCTTGGGTCTTGCGCCGATAATGCGACAGCTTTCCTTGCTGTGCTTGAATACAATCATCGTAGGAATACCGACAATGCCGTAATGAGAGGCAAGGTCGGAGCTTTCGCCCACATTTACCTTAACAACCGTAATATCGGTACGCTCATCAGCAATCTCATCAGCGATGGGCGACATCATTTTGCAAGGTCCACACCAATCGGCGTAGAAATTCACGAGTGCAACACCGCTTTGGATAGCGGTATCAAACCCCTTGTTTTTGAACTTCAATACAGACATAGTAACCTCCTAAATTAATCCTTTGATTTATAGTAGAGCATACAATGGCAATAGCCTTCAAAATGGGGAGTTTTCGAACTCGGCAGGCACAGTAGCCGTCCTTTTCTTTTAAATCGCGTTTTACGTGGTCAACGATTTCTTTATTTTCATTTAGTCTTAAAGCCATAACAGTCCTCCTTATTATGTGCCTTGATCTTACATATCATTTCTTTTGTAACGCCGATTAGGGTGAGATTTGCGTTAATATTGGAGAAAAGTATCTTGTCAACTAAATATATTATTTGATAACGGTTGTAGTTTTGCAGGCGTTTGCTTTGTATTGTCGTTATAAATTTCAAGGGAACTTTCTGCATTTTTTGTTGCAGAGAGTGCTTTTTTATGTTATAATAAATTTGTAAAGAAAATCTGGGGAAAACCCAGTAAAATTAAGGGTTTCTCACCAGTTCTTTTTTGGACACGAGAGACATAAGAGAAGATCATCCCATTCGGGATGATCTTTTCTTATATTTGTGAGAGTAGGACTCGAAGGGTCGGTAGTGAATGACAGTCCGGTGGACTGTCAGAGCCGACCCAGCCCGAGCCGCAGCGAGGGAGAGTTCCTACTTGAGGCGCCAACAGAAAAGACACCCAATCGGGTGTCTTTTTTGTTGGCATTTTATGCAGAATTTCGAACCTACGACGGTGTGTTTCGGCAGACGCATGGCGGCTGTTATCTGCAACATGAGCGACCGCTGCCTGTGGCAGAAACAGGGAGCGAAATGTTGGTGCCGCGGTCGAAAAAATGGAGGAGCGCACCTGCGCCCGATCATTTTTGCGGGCACCGCAAACGTATGGGTCGTAGGTTCGAGAGGTATTTATCTGATTCAGTTACATGCGAGCGAAGCGAGTCATGTTCCTACTTATTATCGGATTTCTCATACTCTTTCAAGAGCATGAATTTTGCTTGGTCCAAAACAGCTTGGTTAAGATGGGGATATATACATTCGGTGCACATGCCCAGACTGTCTATGCTAATACAATCCAATATGCATTTGCCTTTCGATTGGTAAATACAAAGAATGTTTTCGCAGTTCATTCTAAACTCCTCAAAGTAAATTATGCTTTTGATTATAACATTTTTTGGCTAACTACGCAAGTGCGTATACGCACAAATGTAAAATTGCATACAATATTTTTGAGGTGAATAAAATGAGCGTCAAGGATGTTGTTGCGGATCGGTTTCAAAAATTGTGTGATGAAAGACATATTAAATTAAATGAATTGGCGAATTTATCCGGAGTGACTCCATCTACGGCATATAGCATGATGGATAGAAGCCGACGTGATGTATCGATTACGACCATTAAGAAATTCTGCGACGGATTAGACATAACATTAGGAGAATTCTTTTCTGTGCCGGAATTTGATGGGTTAGAACAGGAAATTCAATAAAAGCGAAAAGACACCCAATCGGGTGCCTTTTTGCTTCCCACAAATTGCATAGAAAACATGCTCGACTTTTGTTGCGTTGGCATATGCTGTATGGTATAATAGATACAAAAGGAGGGCGAGATATGCCGAAATTGCTGGAGACGATCAAGCACACGGTGGATGTCACCATACCCGATAAAGAGGAGTTGACCCATGGGCTGCACCCAAAGGCCGATTACATACTTTTGGTTTTGCGTAATGTGTTTGTTGGCCTTGCGGTGATCTTTTTTGTGACTTCATTTTTTTGGCATTCGGCCTATAACATTCTCAAAGCGATTGGGTATTTTGCCGGTGCGGGGGCGTATGTGATGGAGTGTCTGGCAGTTACCGACTGTTTTCAGACCAAGGTGCCGCACACCGAAATGTTTATGGTGTACTGCTTCGGTCCTCTCTATATTTTGATGGGGCTGGGGTATATGTTGTGGCATTAACCAACAGTAGCGACAGAGAAAATTCTCTGTCGCTCTTTTGTTTTGGGTGATAAAAATATAACTAAAGATTAACAGGGGAGAGAGCGGTTTGTTGGGTGGATTCTATTGAATTGCCCGATTTTTTTTGCTAAAATTTTATCAGATACAGGGATTTGGAGGTGTTTTATGAACGCCATTATTCATGGAAAAATTATACTGAAGGATCGCATCGTCGAGTCGTGCACTTTGCTCTATTCGGATGTTATTGAGGGGATCGTGCCCATGGAGCAATTGCCGAGCGATGTGACGGTGATCGATGCTATGGGCGGCTATGTTTCGCCCGGTTTGATTGATCTGCATATTCATGGCTATCTGGGCTGTGATGTATGCGACGGTGAGGAAGAAAGCATCCGCACCATTTCGCGCGGACTGCTGGCCAACGGCGTGACCGGCTATCTGCCTACCACCATGACGGTGGATATGACGGTCATTCGGCGTGCCCTTGAGGTCTGCCGTAAGCTGAAAGAGGAGAGTCAACACTGGGATGGCAGTATCATCCTCGGTTGTCATGCGGAGGGTCCCTTTATCAGCGAGAGCAAAAAGGGGGCGCAAGACCCGAAATACATCCGAAAGCCCGATGCCGCTTTTGTGAAAGAGTATGCGGATATTATCAAGACCATTACGCTGGCGCCCGAAACCGATACCGAGGATTTTGCGGCCATTCGGGAGATCTGTCGGGACACCGACGTAGTCGTTTCAATGGGGCATACATCCGGTGATTACGATACGGCAATGGCATCGGTCCGTGCGGGCGTTTCGCATGTGACCCACTTATTTAACGCCATGACCCCGCTGGCGCACCGTGCGCCCGGAGTGGTGACGGCGGCGCTGAATTCGGACGTGAGTGTGGAGCTGATCGTGGACACCTTCCACGTGGACAAGTGTTTTTACGACCTGTTGTGGAGGATCAAGGGGCGGAAGCTCTGTTTTATTACCGACTGTTTGCCTGCGGGCGGTTTACCGTTTGGCGAATACACGGTGGGCGGGGCGAAGATCATTTACCGGGATATCGTTTGCCGATTGGAGGACGGTACGGTTGCGGGGAGCGTTCTGCACCTGAATCACGGGGTTCGAAACGTATGGAAAAATTCCAACATCCCGCTGTACGAGTGCGTCAACTGCGCCTCGCTTCACCCGGCTATGGTGCTGGGCGTGGCCGATCGCAAGGGTTCGCTGGAAGTGGGCAAGGATGCTGACATCGTGATTACCGATCAAAACTTTGAAGTCAAGAAAACCATCATTGGGGGAGAGATGAAATATGAATCTTAAAGTACAAGCGAAACTGGATCCGCAGTTTCAGCCGTTGGCGCTGGTCTGCCGTGAGATGCGGGAGAAAACGGCGGTTGACGGGCAGGATCTGATCATTGCTGTTGAGCGCAATAAGGGGTATACTTCCACCTATAAAACCCGTATTTTCAAGGACAATACCGGTCATGACGAGGAGAATTTCCGTTTTGTGGAGCGTATGACCAAGTCGCTGTTGTGGGTAGCGGGCGGCTATAAGATTACCATTGCCGGCAGTGAGGTTGTGGGCAACCGAATTAAAGAGGCGTATACGCACGGCGGATTGCGTGATTTCGACGTGTGTTTGATAGAGAAAGTGTTTGAGCAGAAATTTGAGGTGCAGGTATGCGATTTAGCCGATGCGCCCAAGGATAAGTCGTCAGCGGCGCCGATCGGGCGCCATCTGGACGGTTGCCGTATCGGGTTTGATGCGGGCGGCAGTGACCGTAAGGTGAGCGCTGTTATTGACGGGGAGAGCGTATACTCGGAGGAAGTCGTATGGTTTCCAAAAACCAGTTCCGATCCGATGTATCAATACAACGGGATTCTGGAAGCGATGAAAACGGCCGCTTCGCATATGCCTCGCGTAGACGCCATTGGCGTATCGAGTGCGGGTGTGTATGTAGATAATCGCA
The DNA here is from genome assembly GCA_045594545.1 of Eubacteriales bacterium. Taxonomy (GTDB): domain Bacteria; phylum Bacillota; class Clostridia; order Oscillospirales; family UMGS1783; genus CAKSHC01. Next base: position 6,527 of record JAZNYQ010000022.1, read on the forward strand.
TTATGGTGGCTTCTCTGTTTTTGAAGGTAAGTGACGAGGATTTCGAGAAGCATGTGAAGAATATGTATCTGGACGTGGCCAAGGAGATCGGGGAGAATATTCCCATTGAGGTAGCCAATGACGGCGACGTTACGGCGCTGGCGGGTGCGATGGATCTCGATGACAATGCGGTGCTGGGCGTGGCGATGGGTACCAGCGAGGCGGGCGGCTATGTTGATCCGCAGGGCAATATCACCGGCTGGCTCAACGAGTTGGCGTTTGTGCCGGTTGATTTTTGTGAGCAGGCCGTGGTGGATGAATGGTCGGGCGATTACGGTTGCGGCGTTAAGTATTTCTCGCAAGACGGTGTGATCAAGTTGGCGCCTTTTGCGGGGATTGAACTGGACGAATCGCTTTCTCCGGCTGAGAAACTCAAGGTCGTTCAGGGCTTGATGAAGGAGAAGGATCCGCGAGCGGCTGCCATCTATGATACCATTGGCGCCTATTTCGGCTATGCGATTGCCTATTATACCGAATTTTATGATATCAAGCACGTGCTGATTATGGGGCGTGTGACATCAGGCGAGGGCGGTGCGATTCTGCTTGCGCGTGCGCAAGAGGTGCTGGATGTGGAATTCCCCGAATTGGCTAAGACGATCACATTGCATATTCCCGACGAGAAATCCCGCCGTGTAGGACAGTCGGTAGCGGCGGCCAGTTTACCAAAGTGCAAATAACCGAAAAGACCATCTTTTGAAGATGGTCTTTTTTGTTCGGAAATAGTTGGCATTTGAAAAAAAATCTGGTATAATATCATTGAGACTAAAAAAGCAGGAGTTTTCATGTATTACCGTCATAATATCGACTATCAATATCCCGAAAAATGCGATGAGCATATGATCACCGTTAAGCACGTACGGGATGTTACCTTGGATGAAAATTATCCGTATCTGGAAAAGGGCTTGTGGTTCGGGATTCGGCGTGCCGTTTGCTGGGTGTTGGTGCATGGCGTATTGTCGTGGTTGACCAAGATCACCCATGGGCTTCGCATTTACGGTCGTAAGAATTTGAGAAAGCATAAAGAGGCTTTCAAAAACGGTGCGATTACCATTGCCAATCATGTATTTATGTGGGATTTTATCTGCGTGATGCTGGCGCTGTCGCCCCGCATGGCGCATTTCCCGGCATGGAGCGGAAATTTGGACGGTCCCAACGGACCGCTGATCCGCATGTCGGGCGGCATTCCCGTGCCTACCAACAGCCTGCGGGCGATGGTGAAATTCAAGCATGCCGTTGAAGAGGTGCTGGAGAGCAAGAAATGGTTGCACTATTATCCTGAGGGGTCGATGTGGTTTTACTATCCCGATGTGCGCCCGTTCAAGAAATCGGTATTTCAGTATGCGGTCAAGTATGACCGACCCATCATCCCCCTTGCTTTTTCCTTTCGGCCCAGACGGGGGTTGCTGAAACATTTTGTAAAAACGCCGTTGGTGGATCTGCATATTGGTGAGCCGATATTCGCCGATAAGTCTTTGGGGGTGCAAGAAGCGGTCAAGGATCTGCAGGCGCGTGCCTATCATATCATGCAGGGGATGTGCGGGATCTTCCCCGGTGATCCGACCTATAATGCAGATCAAAACCCCGAAAATTACAAGAAAACGATGTAAAAGGATGGATGTCGGATATGTGGATTCTCATTCCGATTGGAATCGTAGTGATTTTAGCGGCGGTGCTTGTGGTTCGTACGCTACGATTTACGCCAAAGGCTGTGACGGTGCCGACGTCGGAGTCGATGGACTTTGACCGACAGAGTGCCATTCACAATTTGCAGGAATTGGTGCGGTGTAAGACCGTATCCTATGTTGATCCGAGATTAGAGGATAAAGCCGAGTTTGACAAGTTAATCGGCTTGCTCCCCAAATTATACCCGAATGTCTTTGCCACCTGCCGTTTTGAGCGGTTGGAAGAGAAGGCTCTGCTCTTTTGCTGGAAGGGCAAGAGCGAGGGTGAGCCGTTGGTGCTGATGGCGCATTTTGACGTGGTGCCGGTAGAGGAAGAGGGCTGGGACAAGCCGCCCTTTGCGGCCGTGATCGAGGACGGACGGATGTGGGGGAGAGGCACGCTCGACACCAAGGTGACGGTCAATGCCATATTGAGCGCTGCCGAGCATTTGATTGCGGCAGGCTTTGAGCCGAAACGGGATATGTATTTTGCCTTTTCGGGGCAGGAGGAGAGCAACGGGCCTGCGGCGGCACATATTGTAGATTGGTTTGAAAAACAGGGCATTACCCCCTCAATGGTGCTTGACGAAGGTGGTGCGGTGGTGGAGCAGGTATTCCCCGGTGTGGATGCGCCCTGCGCCATGATTGGCATTGCCGAAAAGGGATATTTGAACGTGCGGTATCGGGTACGGTCGGCGGGCGGTCATGCTTCGGCGCCTACGCCGTGCGGTCCGATAGAGCGATTGTCGAATGCCTGTGCGCGCGTGATGCGCAAGCCCTTTCCGTATCGGATGACGGCGCCTGCCGCTTTCATGTTTGATACGCTGGGGCGTCATTCGTCCTTTGTATATCGCATGATCTTTGCCAATTTGTGGCTGTTTTCTCCCATTCTGGACGGGATCTGCCGTGCGTCGGGCGGGGATCTTAACGCCCTGCTTCGCACGACGGTGGCTTTTACCCAGATGCAGGGATCGGCGGCGGCGAACGTGATTCCGCCGACGGCGCAGATGGTATCCAATATCCGCATCAATCCTGCCGAGTCGGTCGAGTC
>JAZNYQ010000023.1:0-11869 GCA_045594545.1 Eubacteriales bacterium
CCGCAGTATACCGAGGACGAACTCGGTCAGCAGGATATCTCGGTACCGTCGGTGGTGGGTGTGGCCAGCAATACGGCCAAAGCCACCATATCGCATCTGGGACTTAAGGTGCGTGTCATCGGCGGGGACGGCGAAGTGCAAAAACAGATCCCTGCGGCCGGTCAGAGCATCCCGTATACGGGCACGGTGTTGCTGTACACCAACGGCCGTCAGCCCGCAACCGAGATCGTGGTGCCGGATCTGATCGGACAGAGCGCTACCTATTGCAATACCGAGTTGACAAACCGTGGACTTAACATCCGCATGATCGGTCAAGATATTTACCAGTCGGGCGTGCATGCGGTATCGCAGAATCCGGCGGCCGGCACGGTGGTTGGTGCCGGTACGGTCATCGAAGTTGAGTTCCGTAATCAAGCTACAGCCGATGACTAAACTCGATCCTTAGGAGTAATCCTTGAGATTATCACAACTTCTGAAAGCGGCCCAACTGCCCATGACGGTTACCGATCGGGAGATCGGTTCGATCACCGGAGACATCGGGCAGGTAGGTCAAGGAAGTTTATATGTGTGCCACCGCCGTGATCCTTTGCAGGCACAGTCGCTTATCAATCAAGCACGGCAAAGCGGCGGCATTTGTGTGGCGGCGGTGGGGCAACCGGATATTGTCTGCCATGATACACGGCACTTTTTGGCTTATGCCATGGCCGAGTTTTGCGGCAATCCGCATAGAAAATTGCGGGTGATCGGCGTAACGGGCACCAACGGAAAGACGACCGTGTCCGGTATGATCGCTCACATTTTGCGACAGGCGGGACGGCGTTGTGAGTTGGTGGGCACCAATAATTGCGGCGGCTATACCACCCCCATCCCCGAAATTCTGTTCCCCACCATGGCGCAGGCGGTGGCGAAGGGTTGTCAGGATTTTGTGATGGAGGTATCGTCTCATTCACTCGATCAGAGCCGCGTAGCGCCGATCGAATTTGCCTGCTCGGTGTTTACCAATCTCAGCCGTGACCATCTGGATTATCATTTAACTATGGAACGGTATGCGCAAGCCAAGGCGCAGCTGTTTGCCGCCTCTCATGCGGCGGTCATCAACGCCGACGATGCCTATGCCCAACTGATGGCAAAGCCCGGTAAAGATGTCATCTATTATGGCAAGGAGCATTTCACTGATATCGAATGTCGGGAAGATGGCGTGCGGTATAAACTGGACGGAATGGATATTACCTGTCGGGTCCCCGGACTGTTTTCGGTGTATAACAGTGCGGCGGCGGCCATGGCGGCGAGAAAATTGGGAATTTCGGACGCAGATATCGTGCAGGCATTGAAAAGTTTCGACGGCGTAGACGGTCGCATGGAAATATTGGATACAAAAACCGATTTTCGTGTTATAATAGATTATGCCCATACCCCCGACGGACTGCGAAATGTCCTATCCACCATTAACGGCTTTAAGAACGGACGGCTGATCGTGGTGTTCGGTGCGGGCGGGCAGCGGGATCGGGGCAAGCGCGCCCAGATGTTTCGGGCCTGTGCCGATCTGGCCGATTATATTGTGATCACCTCGGATAATCCGAGAAAAGAAGATCCTTTTTCGATTATTAAAGATATTTTAGCCGGACTCAACGGTTATACGACCCCCTTTGCGGTGTTGGAAAATCGCAGAAAAGCCACCGAGTTTGCCCTGCGGGAAGCACAGGCGGGCGATGTGGTGTTGCTGGCCGGCAAGGGGCACGAACGGTACCAGTTGGTGGGTGATCGGGTATTGCCCTATGATGAACGACAGGTCGTTTTCGAGATACTCAACAGTTAGGAGAATGAAGATGAAACAGATCACGGCAGGGCAGATCGCTCTCTGGTGCGGCGGGCGGATCCTTTGCGGAGACCAGCGGGCGCTTGTCACTTCGGTGTGCGTCGATTCCCGTCAGGTCACCGCAGGCAGTATGTTTGTGGCCATGCCGGGCGAGCGGGTGGACGGTCATGACTATATCGACAAAGCCATAGCCGCCGGCGCGACCTGCGTGCTGTCCGAGCGAGAGATCTTTACCGAGACCGGTTGTGTCATTTTGGTGGAAAATTCCTTAAAAGCCTTACAGGATGCGGCACGCGGCTATCGAAAAACGATGGACATTCACTGTGTCGCAGTGACCGGCAGTGTGGGGAAAACGACCACCAAGGAATTTCTTTATGCCGTGCTTTCATCCCGTTATACGACATTAAAAACAAGAGGAAACCTAAACAGCGATTCGGGTATGCCGCTTATGGCCTTTGAACTGACCGAAGAACATCAGGCGGCCGTCTTTGAGATGGGCATGAATCGCAAAGGCGAGATTGCCGAATTGACTAAGGTGGGGCGGCCCGATCTGGCGGTCATTACCAATATCGGCGTTTCTCATATCGAATACCTCGGCTCCCGACACAATATTTTGTATGCCAAACTCGAGATTGAACGGGGTCTTACCAAACACGGCGTGATGATCCTTAACGGCGACGATGATCTGTTGCGCAGTGTGAAGGGAAAACTTAAACATAAAACCGTATATTATGCTATCGACCATGCCGATGCGCCGTATCGGGCACAGAACATCTGCGAGGGTGAGGATTTCACCCTGTTCGACGTGGTAACGCCTGTCGGTCGCATTCGTGCCCGTATCAACACGGTGGGGCGGCACAATGTGCTCAATGCCTTGGCGGCCGTTACCGTTGGGCTTTACAGCGGGCTTTCGCTGGAAGAGAGCGTGGCGGCTTTGCTTCGATTTGAAAATGCGGCGATGCGGCAGGATATCTATGAGTATCACGGCATCACCATTCATGAAGATTGCTACAATGCCAGTCCCGATTCGATGAAAGCGGCCTTTTCTACGCTGGCCCGCCATAAGGGACGGCGGGTGGCGGTGATCGCCGATATGCTGGAACTTGGGAAATTTGCTCCCGAGATGCACCAAACGGTGGGCGGTTATGCCGCTGAGAGTTGCGATATTCTGATCAGTTACGGCGAATATGCCCATTATTATCGGGATGCGGCCAAGGAAAAGGGAATGGATCCGTCCCGTATTTTTGCCGCTAAGGATGCCGAACATGCAGGACAGTTATTATTGGATCTGGTACGAATGGGCGATGCTGTTTTATTTAAAGGCAGTCGTGGCTTGCATACCGAAAAAGTTTTGGAGATACTGAAAGAGGAGTGGAACGGATAATGGAATTTTGGAATCTGATCATTGCCGGCGTGGTGGCCTTTGTTATTACCGCCGCACTCGGTCCTTTTGTCATTCCCGCCCTGCGCAAACTGAAGTTCGGGCAGAGCATTTTGGAAGAGGGTCCCTCTTGGCATAAGAGCAAGCAGGGCACCCCTACGATGGGCGGCGTTTTGTTTATCGTCGGCATTGTCATTGCCTTTTTGATCTGCGGCTACTCCTACTACAGTTCGGGCGATATCAAGGCACTGGCCGCGCTTTTACTGGCTGTTGCCTTTGGTTTGATCGGTTTTTGCGATGACTTTATTAAGGTAAAATTAAAACGCAATCTGGGGCTGACCGCATGGCAAAAGATCGTCTTACAGGTGTTGGCCTCAGCAGGATTTTTGATCTTCCTGGCGGTCAAAGGGGAACTGAGCACCAAATTTTTAGTGCCTTTTACCTCGATCACCATCGATCTGGGCATGGGCTTCTATGTGCTGGCCATGTTGTTGATCGTAGGTATGGTCAATGCCGCCAACCTGACCGACGGGATCGATGGTCTGGACGCCTCGGTCACGGTACCCATTGCCGCCTTCTTCATGGTAGCGGGCATCCGCGCAGCCGGTGTGGATAACGGCGTATCGATACTTTCGGCGGCCTTGATCGGCGGTATGCTCGGATTTCTGGTGCATAACTTCCATCCCGCTAAAGTCTTTATGGGGGATACCGGTTCACTCTTTATCGGGGGATTGACGGTAGGGCTGGCCTTTTCGCTGAATATGCCCTTTGTTATTTTGTTGGCGGGTATTATCTATTTGGTGGAAGCCTGCTCGGTCATGATTCAGGTTCTGGTGTATAAATTGACCAAGAAGCGCGTCTTTAAGATGGCACCCATCCATCATCACTTTGAAATGTCCGGCTGGAACGAGGTTAAGATCGTCTATGTCTTTACCGTTGTTTCGCTTGTTGCTTGCATCCTTGCCTATCTGGCAACGGGATCGATTACAGTAAAATAATCGGGAGTATCCATGGAAAAGAAAACGGTGCGTATTTCCACGGTAAAATCGAATAAAAAGAAATGGTGGTCCGAGTGGCTGGTCAGCGATCCGTTTGATATGTCCTTTTTCATTCTGGTGCTGATCGTACTGTCGGTCGGATTGATCATGCTGTTCTCAGCCAGCTATGCCTATGCGTGGTATGATCAGGGCGACAGTTTCTTCTACATCAAGCGTCAGGCCTTTTTCGCCATCATTGGGTTGATTGCCATGCTGGTCATTTCCAAGATCGACTATCAGAAGATCAAGAAATTTGCCTTGCCCATCTATGGCGTGGCCGCGTTCCTGTTGATCTTGGTCTTGTTCGTCGGTGCCGGTGACGGTGTAGAAAAACGATGGATCTACGTCGGTTTTAATCTGCAGCCGTCCGAGATCGCGAAACTGGCAGTCATTATCATGCTGGCGCTGTTTTTGTCATCCAATCACAAGTATCTCAAACAACCGGTGCGCGGCATCGTTATGCCGCTGATCATCATCGGTATTCCCGCAGGATTGATTCTGCTCGAGCCGCATCTGTCGGGTACCATTCTGGTGCTGGCAGTCGGGGTGTGTATGATGATCGTGGCCGGCTGTAATTTAGGATGGATCGGCGGGCTTTCGGCCGTCGGTGCGGCCGGACTTACGGCAGTCGCCATTGCCACTCCCTATATGAAATCCCGTATTGACGTATTTCTCAACCCCGGTTCCGATCCGCAGGGGGCGGGTTATCAGATCCTGCAATCCCTCTATGCCATCGGTTCGGGCGGATTGACGGGACAGGGCATCGGACAGAGCCGTCAGAAATATTTGTATGTATCCATGCCGCAGAACGACTTTATCTTTTCCATTGTGGCGGAAGAACTGGGCTTTGTCGGTTGTCTGATCATTTTGGCCCTCTTTGTGCTTCTCATCTATAAGGGCTTCTCCATTGCCATGCGTTGCTCGGATCGGTTCGGGTCATTACTGGTGTTCGGCATTACTACCCGCTTGGCGGTGCAGGTATTGTTGAATATGGCGGTGGTAACCAACTCCATCCCCGTTACCGGTATTGCACTGCCTTTCTTCAGTTCAGGCGGTACGGCCTTGGTCATGCAGTTGGTGGAAATGGGCGTTGTCCTTTCGGTGTCCCGACAATCACGAACATTAAAGGTATAACAGTATGAAGTATGTATTGGCCGGCGGCGGTACGGGAGGGCATATCAATCCCGCCATCGCCATTGCGGAAGAACTCGTTCGGCGCGACCCTGAGGCGAAGATCCTCTTTATCGGCACGCCCGACGGCATGGAAAGTACATTAGTGCCCAAGGCGGGATACGAGATTACCTATATTCCCGTCCACGGATTTTTGCGCGGACGCTCCTTGAAGGCGTTTTGCGGTAACATAAAATATGCCGCACAGGCTTGCTCCGGCGCGATCAAGGTCAGAAAAATACTGCGTCGGTTTGGTGCGGATCTGGTCATCGGCACCGGCGGCTATGTATCGGGTCCTGTGGTATGGGCGGCACAACTGGCGCACATCCCAACTGTGATCCATGAACAGAACGCCTTTGCGGGCGTGACTACGCGCATGGTGGCCAAAAAGGCAAACAAGGTGTTTTTATCCTTCCCCAACACCATCGGTGTGGAGGATTTGACCAATACGGTGGTAACGGGTAATCCCATACGCGGCGGATTCAAGTCGGCCGATCGGACGGCGGCGCGCCAATCTCTCGGCTTATCCGAAAAGCCGATGGTGCTCTCTTGCGGCGGCAGTCTGGGCGCCCGTGCGCTCAACGATGCCGTGTCGGATATGCTGGTCTATTCCTCGAAGGACGGGCAGATGCAACACCTGCACGCCACCGGTGCCGTCGGACATGAACGCATGATGGAACGGCTGGCGCAGCGGCAGTTGAGTATCGACGGTCGGGACGGTATCACGGTAAAAGAATATATTTATAATATGTCCGAATGTATGGCGGCGGCTGATGTGGTCATCTCCCGTGCGGGCGCCATATCTCTGGCCGAGATTGCGGCTATGGGTAAGCCGTCCATTTTGATTCCCTCGCCCAACGTGGCCGAGAATCATCAGTACCATAACGCCTGCGTTCTGCGGGATGCGGGTGCGGCTCTCTTGATCGAGGAAAAAGACCTAAACGGTGAAAGCCTGTATGCGGCGTTGACCGAGGTTGCGCTGGATTGCGATAAGCGCAGTCGCATGGCCAAAGCGGCACTGAGTCTGGCGCATCGGGACGCGGCGGGCGAGATCGTCGATCATATCGAGGCCATACTCCGGTAACAATCGCTTTTCCCCCTGCATACCATGAAGTATGGAGGATGAAGCGATGCAAAGATTAGTCATTAACGGCGGACGAAAACTGTCCGGAGCGATTGAGATACAAGGTTCAAAAAACAGCGTGCTTCCCATTCTGGCGGCCACATTGACCTCCGATGGGCAGTGCGTGATCCGCAATTGCCCCCGCCTCTCGGATACCGAAGCGGCCTGCGATATCCTGCGACATCTGGGTTGTCGCGTGCTTAAACAGGAAGATGCGGTGGTTGTGGATGCCTCAGACGGCGGAATCAACGACATCCCTGATGAGTTAATGCGAAAAATGCGTTCTTCGGTGATGTTCCTAGGGGCGATCCTGACGCGCGAACAGAGCGCCAAGATCAGTTTCCCCGGTGGTTGCGAATTGGGCCCGAGACCGATCGACCTACATATTTCGGCCCTGCGGCAGATGGGCGTGAAAGTGGTTGAAGAGGGCGGATTCCTCTCGTGTACCTGCCCCGACGGACTGATCGGCACATCGGTGTCACTGGCCATTCCCAGCGTGGGTGCCACCGAGAATATCATGCTGGCAGCGGTCAAGGCCAAAGGCGAAACGGTGATCCATAACGCCGCCTGTGAGCCGGAGATCGTAGATCTGCAAAATTTTCTTAATGCCATGGGTGCGCGCATCACGGGCGCCGGCAGCAGCCGCATCGCCATACAGGGCGTGGAGCGGCTGAGCGGTTGTGAACACCGCATTATCCCCGACCGCATCGTGGCGGCTACCTATCTGATCGCCGGTTGCATGAGTGGGGGAAAGGTGGAATTATGCGGGGTCATTCCCGAGCATATTTCGGCTATTACGGGGCTATTACATGAGATGGGAATAAAAATACGGGTTGACGGATGGCGGATTATGGTATATGCTGATACCAGACCGTTAGCACCCCGTACGGTACGCACGACATATTATCCGGGGTTTCCGACCGATGCACAAGCACTGATGATGGCGCTGGCGTGTATTTGCCGGGGCTCCTCTCTTTTTATCGAAACGGTTTTTGAAAATCGGTATCGGCACGTGGGGGAACTGCGCCGCATGGGCGCCCGTATCCAGGTCGAGCAACGGGTCGCCGTTGTGGAGGGCGTGGAAAAATTATGGGGTACCAATGTAGAAGCGACCGACCTGCGCGGCGGTGCGGCGCTGATGTGCGCGGCGCTTGCGGCACAGGGTACCACCGTCATTGAACGGATCGAACATATCGACCGAGGCTACGATGCGCCCGAACTGGCCCTTTCGGCCTTGGGTGCGGATATCAAAAGGGAAGATTATGAAGCTGAGTGAACGACAGCAACAGAATAAACGCAAATCGCAAGAGCAACTGCAAGCCATCGTAGATGCCTATCACGGCAAGACGGCGCCGGTTGCTCCTGCGCCTAAGCCCAAAAAGAAAAAGACAGCGGTAAAGAAACAGGTTGTCAAAAAGAGTAAGCCCAAACGCCGCTTCCTCGGCATCGGCGCGCCCAAAAAGAAGGCGCCCGCCAAGACCAAGGAACAACTGGCCAAGGAGCAGGCAAGAGAAGCCGCCCGTATGCGTCGGGGCGATACGGCCGAGCGAATGCGGGAAACGATCGAAAACTACCGCAGCATGCCCATGTCTAAGGGCAAGCGCAAACGCAGAGATATTTTGTTTTATGCCATCTTTACGGCGGTATTATTGATCGTCTTTGCCGTATTGTCACTGACGGTTTTGTTTAATATCGCCCAGATCGAGGTCGAGGGTGAGGGGTATTATACCGAACAGCGCATTGTCGATGCTACCGGCATCGTCTTGCAGGATAATATGTTCCGTACCAATATGACCCGCATCGAGCAGCGCATGGTGCGGGAACTGCCTCGGTTGAAATCGGTCAATATCCGTCGGGTGCTGATGGATAAGATCGTCATTGAAGTGGAAGAAGCGGTTCCGGTTGGCGTGGTGCCGGTCGGCGGAGATTACGTGGTGCTGGATGCCGATTCCAAGGTGTTGGAAATTACCCCCGTCCAACCGCTGGATCTGGTCCTGATCAGCGGCTGTGCCGTGGCGCAGTATGAGCCGGGTACGATAGCCACATTCGAGAATGAGGAGTCAGCCAACCTGATCGCACAGGTCATGGAAGCCTTGGATCGGGAGGGAATGTTGAGCAATACGGTCGAGTTGAACGTGGAAAAACGGTATGATATCTTTTTCCGCTACGGCGAGTACTACACCTGCGAATTGGGCGATATAGAAAAACTGGATAAAAAATTGCAGATGATCGCTAAGGTCATGGAGTCCAATCCCGACGATGTGACCGCTACCATTGACGCATCCGACCCCAATAAGGTCCATTATCGCCCGCAATATGAATAAACTTGCGAAAAACTGTGAAAAATTTAAGATTGACTATTGAATTTTCGGCGGAATAATTATAAAATAGAAGAAGAACATAATAAGGAGAGTACTACTATGCCGTTTCAGATAGCAGATGAACAAAATCGCATTGCCAATATAAAGATCGTGGGTGTCGGCGGTGCCGGCTGTAATGCCGTTAACCGTATGCGCGAAGCCGGTGTACAGGGCGTGGAATTTGTCGCCATTAATACCGACCTTGCCGTACTCCAGAAATCGGCCGCAACCCATAAGGTCCAGATCGGCGAAAAGCTCTGTAAGGGACAGGGCGCAGGCAGTGATCCCGAAATGGGACGAGCTGCTGCCGAAGAAAGCCGTGAACTGATCGAAGAAGCCCTGTCGGGTACCGATATGGTGTTCATTACCGCCGGCATGGGCGGCGGCACCGGTACGGGCGCAGCGCCCATCGTTGCCGATATTGCTAAGAAGCGCGGCATCCTCACAGTCGGTATTGTGACCAAGCCCTTTGGCTTTGAGGGTGCGTTCAAACTGCGTACCGCTGAACACGGCATTGAGAATTTGCGTCCTTGTGTCGACTCGCTGGTCGTCGTTCCCAATGACCGTCTGAAATATGTCGTGGATCAGAAGATCACCATGCTCAACGCCTTCCAGATTGCCGACGATGTGTTGCGTCAGGGCGTGCAGGGTGTGTCTGACTTGATTCAGGTTTCGGGCATCGTTAACGTCGACTTTGCCGACGTGTGCAAGACTATGCGCGATGCCGGTTATGCCCACATGGGTACCGGTCGTGCGCAGGGCAAGACCAAGGCCGAGGATGCTACCCGCATGGCCATCGAAAGCCCGCTGCTTGAGACCTCCATTGCCGGCGCTAAGGGTGTGATCCTGAATATCACCGGTAGTGCCGATATCACCTTGGAAGAAGTTGAACTGGCCTCGGATATCGTCAAGCGCGAAGTCAATCCCGAAGCCAACATCATCTGGGGTGCGAATATTGATGAAACGATGGAAGACGAGATGAGTGTTACCGTCATCGCCACCGGCTTCGATTACGGCAACGTGGCTGAAGCAAAATTCGGCGACCTGACCTCGCTGATCGCTCCCAAGAAGAGCGAAACGCCCGATAAGGATACCGAAAGCCTGTTGGATCTGATCAACAGCGCCACCGGCTCGAATAAGTAATAAGAAATGCTCCGTTTGAAAAAACGGAGCATTTTTGTAGATCAGGCACATAGTTAACGCCAGCCCTGTATGTGTATTAAGGTGTTGCGTCTGTGTTGTCACGTCTATTGTAATGCTGCAATATTTTTAATTTTAAACAATGGTAAATGTTGTATCTGTCATTTGAAGATTTTCTACGAATTTTATGCTGCTTTCATCCGCAGGTCTTTCCCATTGACGAGATTTCTCGTTTTTGAACCCGGCTTCTTCTTTAGAAAGAAATTTTTGGAAGGAACAGCCCGAGAATTTAATATTCTTAATCGGAGTGCTCTTTCTTCCCCATATAAAGACATCATCAAGACTGCGTGAACGAACATTGGAAAAATCGATATTTCTTACCGCATCGCACAATGTGTTTTCACAGTCACTAATCAAAAATCTTATCGGGTGACCGTAAATTCCATCCATCATAATATTATTAAATGAAAGGTTTTCAACAAGGGTTGCTTCCCTGCCCTCATCATTCCATCTTTTATCTCCGATGCGAGCCGGCAGATGAAGTCCGATACCGTTTTTGGAATCGGTTATATTGAGATTGGAAAAAACGCAGTTTCTAATGGTTCCGTCGTTTATCCAGCCGATTCTGATTCCGTTTGTAGAGCTTGTAAGATTGCAGTTTGTAACAGCTACTTTTTCGCAGATTTTATTTTCCTTGAGGGTAATATTATTAGCTCTTACAACTATACAATCGTCTCCGCAATACATATCACAGTTCGAAACCGTTACATTTCTGCTTGAATTGATATGGATGCCATCGTTATTAGGATATTCTACACTGGATAATATTTTGCATTTATCAAAAGAAACATAATCGCAATCATGCACCCAATAAGACCAGGCTACAGGCTGGTTGCACATGGTTACATCTTCCACCTTAACGTTTTTGCAACCGGCAAAAACAGCAACAAAGGAAGGAGTTCTATCGTTTATCCTCTCCTTTGTCCAACCGTATTGGTAGACAGGGCGCTCTTTAACAAAATATGTTCCGTTTCCATCTATTTTTCCCATTCCCGTGATAGAAACATTTTCGGATTCTTCACAGTATATTAAACAAGTATTTCTGTGTCGAGGGAAAAATTCGGTATTTAGGTGATTTAGGTTTTCTAAATCTACATAATCCTCGCATTCGCTTGGGGCTAAAAGCACAGCATCAGCAGCAATATGCAGTTCTACATTGCTTTTCAGAAAAAACGTTGAGGTTTTATAAACTCCGCCTTCGACTAAAACTCGGCCTCCCGAAGCGGCACATTCATCTATAGCCCTTTGAATGGCAACGGTATTAAGAGTTTTCCCGTCATTAACTGCTCCAAAATCTCGGATATCAAACACCATAAATTTTTCCTCGCAATCTTTGCTTTAGTATGGATTTGCATCAAATCATGACACAAAAAAATTTCAATATAGAAATAATACCATAGAATATAAAGTTTTTCAATCTGATGGAAAAAATATTTTTTCGTTTAAAAAACGGATGAAAAACGGAGAATTTTTATGTTGACAAACTCGCAAGAAATTGGTAATATATTATGGTATGAATAGGGGTGTAGCCAAGCGGTAAGGCAACGGACTTTGACTCCGTCATTCGTGGGTTCAAATCCCGCCACTCCTGCCAAAAATACCTTCTCTCGTGAAACGGGAGAGGGTATTTTTAATTTGGCGGGATTTGAAAGGTCGGTAGTGAATTGGTGTCCGGTGGACACCAAGAGCCGACTGTGGCCCGAGCCGCAGCGAGGGAAATCTCCGCCACTCCTGCAAGAAAACGACAAGTTTTGACAGAAACTTGTCGTTTTCAGTTATATT
>JAZNYQ010000024.1:0-14701 GCA_045594545.1 Eubacteriales bacterium
GCGCAGGTACTTATAGACCAGCGAGGACGGCATACCAAAACTCTTCATCAGGTACTTGTCCAGCCGTTGCCCCGCGTCATTTTTTGTGATCGTAATTTCTTTCATATTTTCATTGTATCATATTCTTTCGCTACTTGCAAAGAAAAAAATCATGATGTATAATATATAGGATATACTATAAAATATCTATCTTTTTGAGGTTTGTGATGAGTGTTTTCAAACTCAAAAGTAAATATAAACCTACAGGGGATCAGCCTCAAGCGATTGAGGCATTGAGTGATGGCGTAAAAAAAGGGCTACGCGAGCAGGTGTTATTGGGCGTAACGGGGTCGGGCAAGACCTTTACGATGGCCAATATCATTCAAAATGTGGGCAAACCCACCCTCATTTTGGCGCATAATAAGACTTTAGCGGCGCAATTATGCTCCGAATTTAAGGAATTTTTCCCCGAAAATGCAGTGGAATACTTCGTTTCTTATTACGATTATTATCAACCCGAAGCCTATATTGCCCATACCGACACCTATATTGAAAAGGACTCATCCATCAACGACGAGATCGAAAAACTGCGCCACAGCGCCACCTCCTCTCTTTTTGAGCGCAAGGACGTGATCATTGTGGCGTCGGTGTCCTGCATCTACACCCTCGGTGATCCCGACGATTACACCGGCATGGTCATTTCCCTGCGCCGCGGACAGGAGTTAGAACGGGATATGCTGCTGCGCCGTCTGGTCGAGACCCAGTATGAGCGCAACGACATTGATTTTCAGCGCAACCGCTTCCGTGTGCGGGGCGATATTGTGGAGATCTTTCCGGCCTATGCGGGCGCCGACTGCATTCGTGTGGAATTTTTCGGGGATGAGATCGACCGCATCACCTCTATCAACGCCCTCACGGGCGAGGTGCTGGGCGACCTGTCCCACGTCGCCATCTACCCCGCTTCCCACTACGTGGTAGCGCCCGAGAAAATGGAAGCGGCGCTGGTGGAGATCGAGCGGGAGATGGAAGAGCGGGTCCGATATTTTACCGAGCAAGGCAAACTGATCGAGGCCCAGCGCATTGAACAGCGCACCCGCTACGATATGGAAATGATGCGGGAGGTCGGATTTTGCTCGGGCATTGAAAACTATTCCCGTGTGATTTCGGGGCGTCCTGCGGGGAGCACGCCCTATACGCTACTGGACTATTTCCCCGATGACTTTCTGCTTTTTGTGGACGAGTCGCACGTCACCCTGCCGCAGGTGCGCGGTATGTTCGGGGGCGACCGTTCCCGCAAGGAGTCGCTGATCAACTACGGCTTTCGCCTGCCCTCGGCGCTTGATAACCGACCGCTTAATTTTGACGAATTTCAGTCCAAGATCCCGCAGGCCATCTACGTATCGGCCACGCCGGGGGACTATGAAAAGGAACATATGGAACGCCTCGCCGAGCAGATCATTCGCCCGACGGGGCTGCTCGATCCTGTTGTCGAAGTGCGCCCCACGGTGGGACAGATCGACGATCTGCTCTCTGAGATCCGCCAGCGCACCGAGCGGGATCGGCGGGTGCTGGTTACGACACTGACCAAAAAGATGGCCGAAGATCTGACCGAATACCTGTCCGATGCGGGGATTAAGGTACGGTATATGCACCATGATGTGGACACCATTGAACGGATGCACCTCATCCGTGATCTGCGCCGTGGTGTATTTGATGTGCTGGTGGGCATTAACCTTTTGCGAGAGGGGCTGGACCTGCCCGAGGTAGAACTGGTGGCCATTTTAGATGCCGACAAAGAGGGATTTTTACGGTCGGAAACCTCGCTGATTCAGACCATTGGGCGCGCCGCCCGTAATGCCGAGGGTAAGGTTATTCTTTATGCTGACGAAGTGACACCCTCGATGGAGCGCGCCATCACCGAGACCGAGCGCCGCCGTGAGATCCAGCACGCCTATAACGAGGCGCACGGCATCACCCCGAAAACCATTGTTAAGGACATTCGGGACGTGCTGGAAATTACCTCGAAATCCGACTACAACACTGAATATGAGGGGCGCCGCCTGAGCAAGCGGGAAAAGGTGGAACTGATGGCGCGTTTAGAGAAAGAAATGAAAGCGGCGGCCAAGATGCTGGAATTTGAACACGCCGCCTATCTGCGTGATCGCATACGAGAACTGACGGAGAGAAAAGAATGAACGATCAAATCATCATAAAAGGGGCACGGGAGAATAACCTCAAAAATATCGACGTTAACATTCCCCGTGACAAACTGGTCGTGCTGACCGGTCTTTCGGGATCGGGCAAGAGTTCGCTTGCCTTTGAAACGGTGTATGCCGAGGGGCAACGCCGCTACGTCGAGTCCCTCTCCTCTTACGCCCGCCAATTTTTAGGGCAGATGGACAAGCCTGACGTGGATGTGATTGAAAACCTCTCTCCTGCCATCTCCATTGACCAGAAAACGACCTCCAAGAACCCCCGCTCGACGGTGGGTACCATTACCGAGATCTACGACTATCTGCGCCTACTGTACGCCAATATCGGTCTGCCCCATTGCCCCATTTGCGGCAAGGAGATCCGACAGCAGACCATTGACCAGATCGTTGACCGTATCCTGTCCCATGAATCGGGCACCAAGGCGCAGATCATCGCCCCTGTCATTCGTGGACGCAAAGGCGAATACCGTTCCTTGCTCGACGATATGCGCAAAAGCGGCTTTGCCCGTGCCATCGTAGACGGGATTCAATACAATTTAGACGAAGAGATTCCGCTGGATAAGAATAAAAAGCATAATATCGATATTATTGTTGATCGCATTGTCATCAAGGAAGAGGCGCGCGGGCGCATTGCCGACTCGGCCGAAACGGCCGCCAAGATCGGCAACGGCATGGTGGTACTGGATATTATTAACGGGGAGCGTATCCTCTTTTCTCAGAAATATGCCTGCCCCGACCATGAGGTCACCATTGAGGAATTGGTTCCTCGTATGTTCTCCTTTAACAATCCGTTTGGCGCCTGTCCGTCCTGTACGGGACTGGGCACCTTGCTTCAGGTCGATCCCGATCTGGTGGTGCCCGACAAGTCGGTTTCCCTGCGTGAGGGAGCCATTATGGCCAGTGGTTGGAATGCCAAAGATCCCTCCTCCATCGGCACCATGTATTTTTCGGCCATTGCCAATGAATACGGCTTTACTCTGGACACGCCTTTTGCCGATATTCCTGAGGCGGGCAAACAGGCTGTTCTGTACGGTACAGGCAATAAAAAGTTGCATCTGAAACGTCCCTTTGGCGGCGGTAATTCCGAATATGATGCGCCGTTTGAGGGTGTAATCCACAATCTGGAGCGCCGCTATAAGGAGACAAACTCCGATTTCATGCGTAATGAATTGGAAAATTTCATGTCAACCATTCCCTGCCCCGATTGCCACGGACATCGCTTGAACAAGATGGCGCTGGCTGTGACGGTAGGCGGAAAGAATATCTATGAACTGACCCTGATGTCCATCTCCGACCTGCTTGCTTTTATTGAGGGGCTGACGCTGACCGAGAAAGAGACCTACATTGCCGCGCAGATCCTGAAAGAGATCAAGGAACGGCTGGGCTTTTTGGTATCGGTTGGTCTGGACTATTTAAGTCTGGCCCGCTCGGCGGGTACCCTTTCGGGCGGCGAGAGCCAGCGCATCCGTTTGGCGACCCAGATCGGGTCATCGCTGATGGGGGTCATTTATATCTTAGACGAGCCGAGCATCGGCCTACACCAAAAAGACAACGAGAAACTGATTGCCACCCTTAAAAAGTTGCGGGATCTGGGCAATACCCTATTGGTCGTTGAACATGACGAGGACACCATGCGTGCCGCCGATCAGATCATCGATATCGGTCCCGGTGCGGGCGTGCACGGCGGGTATCTGGTGGCCCAAGGCACCCTCGAAGAAATCGAAGCCTGCGAAGACTCGATCACGGGACAGTATCTATCGGGGAAAATGACAATCCCCATTCCCAAAAAGCGGCGAGAGGGCAATGGCAAATGCCTGACTGTGCGCGGTGCGGCCGAGAACAATCTTAAGGAGATCGACGTATCGGTGCCGCTGGGTACCTTTACCTGCGTAACCGGCGTTTCAGGTTCGGGCAAGAGTTCTTTAGTCAACGAAATTTTGTCCAAATCCCTCTCCATTACTCTCAATGGCGCCATCAAGGTGCGCCCCGGCAAACATACCGCCATTGAAGGCGTGGAAAATCTGGATAAAGTGATCGTGATCGACCAGTCCCCCATCGGGCGCACGCCCCGCTCCAATCCCGCCACCTATACGGGGTTGTTTACCGATATCCGCGAGGTGTTCGCCTCTCTGCCGGACAGCAAGATGCGCGGCTTTAACGCCGGCCGTTTTTCCTTTAATATCAAGGGCGGGCGGTGCGAAGCCTGCGAGGGCGACGGCATTCTCAAGATCGAAATGCACTTTTTGCCCGATGTATACGTGCCCTGCGAGGTCTGCGGCGGCAAGCGGTATAATCGGGAGACCTTAGAGGTGAAATATAAGGGTAAGAACATCAACGATGTACTGGAAATGACCATTGAGGAGGGTGCACAGTTTTTCTCGGCCTATCCCAAACTCTCCCGCAAACTGCAAACGCTGTGCGATGTGGGACTGGGGTATGTCAAGATCGGACAGAGTTCCACCACCCTTTCGGGCGGTGAGGCGCAACGCGTGAAATTAGCCACCGAACTGTCCCGCCGCTCGACCGGCAAGACCCTCTATATTTTAGACGAGCCGACCACGGGCCTGCATATGCACGATGTGGCCAAACTCATTGAGGTGCTGAATAAATTGGTCAAGTCGGGCAATACGGTGCTGGTGATCGAGCATAATCTGGATATGATCAAGATCGCCGATCACATCATTGATCTGGGTCCCGACGGCGGGGACAAGGGCGGACACATCGTAGCCCAAGGCACTCCCGAACAGGTGGCGCAGGTCGAGGGCAGTTACACGGGAGAATTCCTGCGGAAAGTGCTCAAATGATTGACAGGATAAGGAAATTTTGTTATAATTATAAGATAAGAAAATCGGATTTCCTTAAGAGGTAACAATATGTTAAAAAGCATGACAGGATATGGACGCGCGTCGCAGGATTTTGGCAACAAGCGTCTCTCCGCCGAGATCAAGGCGGTCAATCACCGTTTTTTTGAATGCACGGTGCGCACCCCCCGCGGTTACTCCTTTTTAGAGGAGATCGTGCGCGGACGCATCGGCGAACAGGTCAAGCGCGGCAAGATCGAGGTATACATCTCCATTGAGAATCTGGGAGATGATCCCGTGGAAGTTTCTTATAACGATGCCTATCTTTCGGGCTGGCTCTCGGCGTTGCACGCCATCGGCAAAGACCATAAATTGAAAAACGACCTCAAACTCTCGGACATTGCCGTCAACCGCGATATCTTCTCGGTGCGCAAGCCCGACGAGGATCAGGAAGCGCTGGGTGAAGCGGTACTGGCCGTGGTAGCCGAGGCGCTGACGGCCTTCCTTGCCGCCCGCGAAAAAGAGGGCGCACGCTTGGTAGCCGATATTGAAAAGCGGCTGGATGCCATTGCTGCTCACGTAGACACGATTGACACTCGCTCGCCGCAGACGGTACAGGAATACCGCGAAAAACTGCTGGTGCGCATGCAGGAGGCGCTGGGCAACACGACGGTGGATGAAGGCCGACTGCTCACCGAGGCGGCCATTTATGCCGACAAGGTCACGGTGGCCGAAGAGACCACCCGACTTCGCACCCATATTGATAATTTCCGCTCCCTGCTGGCAGGCAACGGCCCGATCGGTAAGAAGCTCGACTTTTATATGCAGGAGATGAACCGTGAGATCAACACCACCGGTTCCAAGTGCAACGATGTGGAGATGGCCAAGGTGGTCATCGAGGTCAAGAGCGAACTGGAGAACATTCGCGAACAGATCCAGAACATTGAGTGAGGCAGATCATGAAATATTCCAATAAACTGATCAACATTGGCTTTGGTAACATGGTGGCGGCATCCCGCGTGGTGGCCATTGTGTCCCCCGAATCGGCGCCCATCAAGCGTATCATCTCCGAAGCCAAGGACCGCGGCATACTCATTGATGCTACATACGGCCGCCGTACCCGTGCGGTCATTATTACCGATTCCGATCATATCGTGCTTTCGGCCATTCAGCCCGAAACCATCTCCAACCGTGCCTATGACATTGAGGATGAGGGTGACGAGGAGGACGAGGCATGACACAGGGCAAAGTTATTATTCTGTCCGGTCCGTCGGGTGTCGGTAAGGGCACGATCGTAAAAGAACTGCTCCGCCGCTTTCCGCATCTGACATTATCGGTATCGGCCACCACCCGCGCACCGCGTGAGGGCGAGCGGGACGGTCGCGAATATTACTTTATTACCAAGGACGACTTTGAGCAGCGCATCGAAAAGGGCGAAATGCTCGAATATGCCCGTTATGTGGACAACTATTACGGCACGCCTGCCGATGCCGTCAAGCACCAACTGGCCAAAGGCTTGGGCGTGATCTTAGAGATTGAGGTGCAAGGCGCTAAGCAGGTCATGAGTAAGATTGCGGATGCGGTGAGTATTTTCATTCTGCCGCCCGACCGTCAGGCGCTCATCGACCGTTTGCACGGTCGCGGCACCGAGGCGGAAGATGTCATCCAAAAACGAGTGGCCATGGCGCTGTCGGAACTGGACACGGCCGATCAGTATCGGTACCGAGTTGTCAACGATGATCTGGACGATGCCATTGCCGACGTCATTGACATTTTGGAAAAAGAACAAGTTTGTATTGATTTTAATTAAAAGAGGTATAGAGAACATGGATATGAAGAAATTGTCCACCGAACAACTGGTTAAAGACAAGGAGATCTCCCGTTACTCCCTGATTTCGGGCGTAGCCAAGCGTGCTCGCATCATTGCCGAGGAAAACGAAGCAAACGGTGTGCATACCGATGACAAGGCCGTCGTCATCGCCGCCGAGCAGTACGCCGACGGGCTGTATGAGATCGTTTCCCACGTAGAAACCGAAGACTGAAAAAGGGCGGCATCATGCCGCCATTTTCATTGAAAGGAGCACCATGATCGCACGCGTTGCCGTTGAAAATATGCCCTTTTTTGCGGGCGGCACCTACGACTATCTCGTACCCGAACACCTTTCCGATAAGGCGCTGGCGGGTGCGCGTGTTGTTGTGCCTTTCGGCCGTGATCGGCGTGCGGGATTTATCCTCTCCCTTTCTGAAACGTCTGATTTTTCGGGCAAACTCAAGCCCATTGCCACGGTAGCCGAGGACGATTACCGTGTCAGCGCCGAAATGCTGGAGTTGGCGCAGTTTATGAGCGAGCAGTATGTCACGCCCGTCTACGACTGCCTCAAAACCATGCTCCCTGCCGGACTGGAAATGAAGACCGAAGCCCTCTATCGTTTGGGCACTGTACCCGCTCCGCCCGAACAGGAAGAACTGGTCGGGTGCGTACGGGATCGGGAGCCGATCGGCGAAAAGGACCTGCTTGCCCTGTTTCCGCAAGCAAAACCGGCACTGACCCGCCTGTGCGAGGATGGCGTACTCATCCGCTCCTATCGGGACAAGCGGGCGCTGGGTGACCGTACGGTGTCTACCGTGCGTCTTGCCTGCACCCCCGAAGCGGCTACGGCGTATTGCGAGGGCAAGATCAATGAGCGCGCCCGCGGTGCCGTCGAATACCTGCTCGTGCAAGGTGAAACCGACAAGACCGACCTGTGTTATATGACGGGCGTGACCCCCGCACAACTTACCACCCTAAAAAAGAACGGCATTATTGCCTTTGGCCGCCGTGAAGTGCGCCGCATGACCACCGAACGGTATGACGAATCGGCCAAAACGGCCACCCTTTCGCCCGACCAACAACGGGTCGCCGATGAGATTGGCGCGCATTTGGGTGAGTTTGGGGTTGACCTGCTCTACGGCGTGACGGGATCGGGTAAGACTCATGTCTTTTACGATCTGCTCGATCGGGTGCTGGCACGCGGCGAGAGCGCCATCGTGATGGTGCCCGAAATTATGCTGACGGTGCAGTTGACCGCCCGCCTGCGCGGTCGCTACGGCGACACGGTGGCGGTGATGCACTCCGACCTCTCCCCCGGTGCGCGGCTCGACGAGTGGAAGCGCATGAAAGAGGGGCAAGCCAAAATTGCCGTCGGCACCCGCACTGCCGTTTTTGCCCCCTTTGATAACATCGGGCTGATCGTCATGGATGAGGAGCAGGAACACACCTATAAATCGGAGTTTTCCCCTAAATTTCATGCCAAAAGCGTGGCCATCCGCCGCGCGCGGTATCATAACTGTCCCGTACTGCTCTCCTCGGCCACACCCAGTGTGGACAGTCGGTATCTGGCGCAAAAGGAGAAGTACCGCTTTCATGTCCTGCAGGGGCGGTTTAACGGCGCAGGTGCCCCGCCTACCAAACTGGTGGATATGCGGCGGGAGTTGCGGGACGGCAATTCCTCCATTTTTTCGCGCGACTTGCAAAAGGAATTGGCCGAGAATCTGGCCCGCGGCGAACAAAGCATCTTATTCATCAACCGTCGGGGCTTTCACACCTTTATTTCCTGCCGTTCCTGCGGTTATGCCATGAGTTGTCCCCATTGTTCCATCGGCATGACCTATCACATCAAAAATAATCGGCTTATGTGTCATTATTGCGGGCACAGCGAGCCGGTGCCTACCGTTTGTCCCGAGTGCGGAAGTGAGCACATTCGCTTCTTCGGCACCGGCACCCAGCGGGTCGAGATGGAGTTGCAAGCCCTTTTCCCGCAGGCGCGCATCCTACGTATGGATGCTGACACCACGGCCGGACGGCTGGCGCACGAACAACTGCTGACTCAGTTCGATTCGGGGCAGTACGACATTTTGCTGGGTACCCAGATGGTAACCAAAGGGCTGGACTTCCCGAAAGTAACCTTGGTTGGCATCTTGGCCGCCGATGCTTCCCTCTACAGCGACGATTACCGTGCCGGTGAGCGCACCTTTTCGCTGATCACGCAGGTCATCGGTCGTGCGGGACGCAGTGCACTGCCCGGGCGTGCCCTGATCCAGACCTACAGCCCCGATCATGAACTGCTCTCGCTGGGGCTGGCACAGGATTATGACGGATTCTACGATCGGGAGATTGCCTTACGCAAGATGATGCTCTATCCCCCCTATTCCGATCTGTGTCAACTGATCTTCAGCGGCGAAGACCCGAAAGAAACGCTGGATACCGCCGATCGGTTCAAAGAGCGGTTGATGGAGAAGATGACCGAGGAGAAACTACCCATGTCGGGCATCGGGCCTGCCCCTTGCCGCATGGCGAAAGTCGGCGGGCGGTACCGTTTCCGCCTGCTCATCAAATGCCGTGCCAATTCCGCTTTCCGTACAGTACTGCGGCAGGTGCTCGAAGAGATGAAAACCAACAAAGGCGTTCGGATCGATACCGATATCAATCCCTACACCTTACAATAAGGAGTGTACTATGGCTACCAGAAAGATCGTAAAACGCGGGGACGAGGTGCTGACCAAGGTCTGCCGTCCCGTCGAAAATTTTGATAAGAAACTGCACGCCTTGCTCGACGACATGGCGCAGACCATGTATAAAGCCAACGGCGTGGGGCTGGCCGGCCCGCAGGTGGGGATGTTGCGCCGCCTGTTTGTGGTCGATGTTGGCGAGGGGCTGATCGAATGTGTCAATCCTCAGATCCTTGAAGCCGAGGGCGAACAGGAGAACACCGAGGGGTGTCTGAGCTGCCCCGGCATGATTGCGCTGACCCGCCGCCCCGAACGCTTAGTCATTCAGGCACAGGATCGCTACGGCAAAACTTACACCTTGGAGGCCGAGGGTTTCCTGGCGCAAGCGCTCTCCCATGAGAACGACCATCTGGACGGCAAGACCATCTACGAAACGGCGGTGCGCATGCTCTCCAAAGAGGAGTACGAGCAATTGTTGGAGGAGCAAGAATGAGAATTCTGTATATGGGCACGCCCGATTTTGCCGTGCTGCCCCTGAAAGCGCTGATCGAGGCGGGGCATGAGGTATGCGCCGTCATCACCCAGCCCGACAAGCCGACGGGGCGCGGCTATAAAATGACTCCACCGCCCGTCAAGGTAGCGGCTTTGGAAGCCGGCATCCCCGTCTATCAACCCGAAACGCTCCGAAACAACGCCATGGCCGCTCTGCTGGAGGAGCTTTCTCCCGAACTGATCGCCGTGGCCGCTTACGGCAAGATCTTGCCCGAATATGTGCTGGATTTCCCCAAATACGGTTGCCTCAACGTGCACGCTTCGCTCCTGCCCAAATACCGCGGTGCGGCGCCCATCAACCGCTGCATCATGGAGGGGGAGACCGAAACGGGCGTCACCATCATGTATATGGAAAAGGGGCTGGACACGGGCGATATGCTCGCCAAATGCGCCACGGCGATTACCGACGAGGACAACGCCGAATCCCTGCACGATCGCTTAGCCGCTATGGGCGCAAAACTTTTGGTGCAGACCTTAGATCTGCTTGATGAGATCACTCCCGTCAAACAGGACGATGCCGCCCATACCTATGCGCCTATGATCGAAAAGAGCGATTGCCGCATTGATTTTACCAAATCGTCCCGTGAAGTCTTCAATCAGATCCGCGGTCTTTCGCCTTTCCCCGGTGCCTTTACGACACTCGACGGCAAGGTGCTCAAGGTGTACACCGCCGCCATCGTTTCGGGGCATGGCACGCCCGCCACGGTCATAGACGGCGAGGGACTCACCGTGGCTTGCGGCGAGGGTGCCGTGCGTTTGACGGTGATCAAACCCGAAGGAAAAAAATCCATGACGGATAGTCAGTACCTCAACGGACATCCTATAGAAAAAGGAGTGGTACTCAAGTGACACCATTATTTTATATGCCGGGATACTATTATTTTGATCCCTATGCTCTGCTTCTCATGTTGCCTGCCCTCATTTTATCGATCTGGGCGCAATTCAAGGTCAACAGCACCTACAAAAAATTTTCACAAGTGGCTTCCCGCCGCGGATTAACGGCGATGGATGCCTGCCGCCAGATCCTCAACGATAACGGTTTACACAACATTGGATTGGAAACGGTAGAGGGTAACCTTTCCGACCATTACGATCCCAAGGCGGGCGTGATCCGCCTCTCTCGCGGTGTGGCTGAATCAACCTCGGTAGCCGCCCTCGGCATTGCCGCTCATGAGGCAGGACATGCCATCCAGTACAATGTGGGGTATTTCCCCATCAAACTGCGCACCGCCATTATTCCCGTGACCCAGATCGGCTCATCGATCGCCCCATTGCTTTTGCTGGCAGGTCTGCTCTTTTCCTATCAGCCGCTGATCCTGTGGGGCATCGCCGCCTTTTCGCTGATGCTGGTCTTTCAGTTGGTAACCCTGCCTGTCGAATTTAATGCCTCCCGCCGCGCTTTGCAAACGCTGGATGGCATGAATATGCTCGACGATGACGAATTGAAAGGCACCCGTAAGGTACTCTCGGCTGCCGCCATGACCTATGTGGCCGCCATGCTCGTATCCTTAACGCAGGTGCTTCGTCTGCTGCTCATGTTCAACCGGAGAAGAGATTGATGGACAACGCCCGCTCTCTGGCCGTGCGCTCGTTGATTGAAACACTGGAGCACGGTGCCTATTCCAATTTAGAACTCAAGCGCACCCTCGGCCGCAGCGATCTGTCGGTCGGGGGCCGTGCCCTTTATAAGCAACTCTATTTCGGCGCCTTGGAGCGAATGCGCCTACTCGATTTTTGCATGGCTCAGGTGAGCAAAATGAAACTGAGCAAGATGTCACCGCTCATTCTCAACACCCTGCGCGTCGGTGCGTATGGGCTGTATTTCACCGATTTCCCCGCCGCCAAAACGGTCAACGAAACGGTGGCTATCCTACGAAAAAAAGCCCCCAACGCCACAGGGCTGGCCAATGCCATTCTGCGCAACCTGCCGCCTCTGCCCGACGATCTTGCGCCAGCCGTGCGCTATAGCGTGTCGGACGAAATTTATACCCTTTTGCACCAGACCTTAGGCGAACAGACCGATGCCTTTTTGGAGCAAGCGCTCACCCCTGCCCCCATCACGGCGCGGGTCAATACCTGCCGCACTACGGCACAGGACTTGATACATACCCTATCCGAGCAAGGCGTAACGGCGCAGGAGACCGATCGGCCAAACGCCCTGCACCTCTCGTTATCCTCGGCATTGGAAAATCTCCCCGCCTATCGGGACGGACTGTTTCATCTGCAAGGGCTTTCCTCCCAATCGGCCGTGGCTCTGCTTGATCCGAAGCCGAATGAAGTTATGCTTGACCTATGCTGTGCCCCCGGCGGCAAGGCCTTTACCGCCGCCCAATATATGCAAGATCGCGGTCATATCTACGGCTTTGATCTGCACGAGCATCGGGTTGAACTGATCCGTGCCGGTGCGGCTCGACTGGGACTGTCCTGCATCACCGCCGCTACGGCAGACGCCACCGCTCCCTTGGATGTGCCGCAGGCCGATGTCATATTAGCCGATGTCCCCTGCTCGGCCTTGGGGCAACTCTCCCGCCGACCCGAACTGCGCTACCGCAACCCCGACACCGCCGCATTAACAAAAACGCAGACGGCCATTCTCGAAAATGCCGCTCGGTATCTCAAAGCGGGCGGGCGCCTGCTCTACTCGACCTGCACGCTGAACATGGAAGAAAACCGCGGCGTGCGTGACCGATTTTTGTCTGATCACCCTGAATTTACGGCCGTCAGCGAGGTCATGCCGACCGATCCGCACGACGGATTTTATATGACACTACTGAAAAAGGAACGCTCATGAACGATCTGAAAAGTATGACCTATGAGGAACTGACCGAATTTGTTCTTTCGGGCGGTTTCCCGCGTTTTCGTGCCGATCAGTTATACCGTCATCTGGCGCGCGGCATTGCGGCTTTTGAAGACATTCCCAACCTGCCCCGCCCCATGATCGACTGGTTGCGCCAAAATGCGACCCTAACTTCTTTCCAAATTGTAAATAAATACCGCTCAGCCCTTGACGAAACGGTAAAATATTTAGTAAAATTAGATAATGAGGCTTATGTGGAATGTGTGGTCATGGACTACAAACACGGCCTGTCGGTCTGCCTGTCCACCCAAGTCGGCTGTCGCATGGGTTGCGCTTTCTGCGCCTCCACCATCGGTGGGCGGGAACGGGACATGACAGCGGGCGAGATCCGCGATCAGTACCTCTTCCTCTCGAAGGATATGGGACGGCGCATCGACTCGATCGTGCTCATGGGCATGGGCGAGCCGCTGGACAATTATGAAAATGTCCTGCGCTTTATTCGCTTGATCCATGACGAGCGCGGGGTCAATCTCTCCACCCGCCACATCGCCCTCTCCACCTGCGGGCTCGTGCCTCGCATCCGGCAGTTGGCCAAGGAGAAACTGGGCATTGCCTTGGCGGTATCCCTCCATGCGCCCAATGACGAGTTGCGCCGTCAGATCATGCCGGTGGCTCGTACCTATCCCCTGTCCGATCTGATCGCCGCCTGCGTGGATTACGAACGGCAAACGGGACGGCGGATCACCTTTGAATACACCTTGATCAAGGGCTTCAACGATTCCCCCGCCTGCGCCAAACAACTGATTACTTTGTTAAAACCGCTCAAAAACCGCCATGTCAATCTCATCAGCGTAAACCCTGTGGAAGGGCGGGAGTTTGAGCGTTGCACCAAGCAAGACATTTTTGCATTCCAGAAAATGCTGAGCGACGGGCAGATCAATGCCACGGTACGCCGCTCCATGGGGAGCGATATCTCCGGCTCCTGCGGTCAGCTCAAAGCACAAGAAAGGTCGTGAAAACTATGCGCATCGTCGGTATGACCGACAAAGGTATGGTCCGTGCCGAAAATCAGGACACCTTTGTTCACGGGTCATTATCGGACAATACCGTCTACGCCGCCGTGCTCGACGGCATGGGCGGCGCCAAAGCCGGACAATTTGCCAGCGCTTTAGCCGCCGAAACCTTTGTCGCGGCGCTCACCCAAGATCCGTCCGCCATCGAAGAAAACCCCGCTACCGAACTTCACGCATTGCTCGGTCGGGTGAATAAAGCGGTATATGCCAAAGCCATGGGTCATGTCGAATATGACGGAATGGGCACCACCTTTGTGGGCTGCGTGCTCACCGACGGCATCGGCATCATCGCCAACATTGGTGACAGCCGCGCCTATCTGATCAGTGAAACAGACTGCAAGGCCATCACCCATGACCATTCGATCGTGGCGGCCTTGGTGGAGTTGGGCGAGATCACGGCTGATGAGGCCAGAGTCCACCCCCAGCGCAACATCATCACCCGTGCCATCGGTACCGATGACGGCGTGGAAGCCGATCTGTATCCCGTAGATGTCAACGGGAAGGTGCTGTTGCTGTGCTCCGACGGTCTGCACGGCTATTTTACTCCCGAGGAATTGGGCGACACTGTCCGCCGACTCGACCCCGAAGAGGCTTGCCGCACCCTGATTGAGGAAGCCTGTAAGCGGGGCGGTCGGGATAATATCACCGTCATTATCATGGATGCAAGGAGTTAAAAAAAGATGGATCGTTATACCGGAACCATATTGAAAGACCGTTTTGTACTGGAAGATATCGTCGGCAGCGGCGGCATGGCCAAAGTCGGAGGCCAAGCGGTCTTAGGAAGACAATGGGTCTTAC
>JAZNYQ010000025.1:0-9985 GCA_045594545.1 Eubacteriales bacterium
AAACTGGGCGCCGGTTTGGTGGCTGCCGTAAAAGAGAAGCATCCGCAGGCAAGTGTAACGGCAGTAGGCACCAATGCCATTGCTACCGCCGCCATGCTTAAGGCCGGTGCGACACAGGGCGCCACGGGCGAAAATCCCGTCATCGTTGCCTGTCGGAAGGCCGATGTGATCCTTGGCCCGATCGGAATCGTTACTGCCGATGCCCTGCTAGGCGAGATTACCCCTGCCATGGCTGCGGCCGTGGGCGCATCGTCGGCCAAAAAGATCCTGATTCCCATGAACCGATGCGAGATCCGAGTGATCGGTGTCAAAGAATTGACCATGAATGACTACATCGCTTTGGCGGTAAAGGAGATAGAGGCATGAAACGAATCGCGGCACTGCTTATGATCCTGCTACTTATCTGCGCCGGTTGCGCCAAAACACCAACCGTGAAGATCGGTGTGCTTGAGCCGCTCAGCGGGGAATATGCCGCCGGCGGTCAACTGGAATATCAAGGCATCCAAGAAGCGCTTAAGGCTTATCCCATGCTGGATGATGCCCGTGTGGAATTGGTGGTAGCCGATAACCTCTCCACCGAAGAGGGCGCCCGCCAAGCCGCCAAATCGCTGATCGACCAAGGCGTGCAGATCGTCATCGGCAGTTGGGGCACATCCCTTACCCAAGCCGCCGCCGAAACGCTGAGCAAAAAGAACATTCCCATGGTAACCACCACCGCAAGCAAAATTGAGAACAGTTCCTGTTTTGCTTTGGAGTTGACGGTGACGCAACAGGTGCAGGCATTAGCCGGCGTCATTGCTGAGCAGGGATGGACACGGATCGCCATGGTGAGCGATCGCAACAGCACTTATGACATGGCCATGCGCCAAGCCTTTATTGATACGGTCGGTAAGGAGAAAATTTGTGCCGAAGCTCATGGAACGACCGAAAATCTGGCCGACTGTATCGCGGCGATGGAGCAGGAACAGGCCGACGTTCTGTTTATTCCATCGATGGCCGATGCGGCGGCAGGAACGACCGAATTGCCGATTTTAGGCGGCGACGTCAGCACCTCCGAATCGGTGTACCATCCCATTTATGCCAAGGACGGTGCGAGGTCGGTTGGATATGATGGCTATCTGGTAGCCATGGCTGTCCTGGGGAGAGAGCCCAAAGAGATCGAAGGCAGGACGGGGCGGCTGGTATTTGATGGCGCGACGGTAATTCGCCAAACATGGCAGATCCAAACATCCGATGGCGTAAGAGAAATTTCTCCGATTATCGCCGAATAAAAAAAGGTGTTGCATTTGATGCAACACCTTTTTATGTATGCCTTAAACTACTTGTCTACCGGTCGCAAAGATCAGCGCAAAGATCAAGACAACCAGCAAAACTGCACCGACAAGAATTAAACCACACCAGTAGGAGCGGGCAAAATTGCGGCGGTTAAGATTGGAGCCGTTAATGGAATAGATGATCAGGAAAATAAAGCCGACAATGGGAACGGCAAAGAGGATCTGCAACCCGAAATAGGCCCAAGGGGAGAGCGGTTGATATTCCTCGGGGATCTGGTCGGCCGTCACCTTTTTCTTACGCGGCGAGGGGGTATGGGTAACCGGTGCCGGTGCGGCTGCCTCAACGGGAGCGGGGATTTCTTCAAGGCTTGCGCCGCAGGCAGGACAGAATTTTAGATTTTCTTCTACTGTTGCACCACATTGTTTACAGAACATAAGGATCACACTCCTATAAAAATTTACGAAATAAAGAATTCAAAGCCGAGGGTAATGCCGGTCATGAGG
This sequence comes from Eubacteriales bacterium, assembly GCA_045594545.1. GTDB lineage: Bacteria > Bacillota > Clostridia > Oscillospirales > UMGS1783 > CAKSHC01. Next base: position 1,779 of record JAZNYQ010000025.1, read on the forward strand.
ATGCCGGCAATGAGTACACCAACGGTAATGGCGGGCAGGGCGTCTTTGAGGCGCATATTCATCATGCCGGCAATCAAAGCGCCCGTCCAGGCACCCGTGCCGGGCAGAGGAATGGCCACAAAAAGCAAAAGCCCCCAAAATTTGTATTTTTCCACGGTGCCTTTTTTGTTTTCGGCCCGTTTTTCCAATTTCTCGGCAATGCGCCCCAGACGGTCGCTTTTGCGCTTCATCCAGTCAAAGATTCTTCGTATAAATAACACAATAAAGGGGGCCGGTAACAGGTTGCCGAAATAGGAAATGATAAAGGTGACCAGATGGGGCAACCCCAATGCGACACCGACGGGGATCGCACCCCGCAATTCGATTACCGGTAGGATCGATACGAAAAAGGTAATCAAGCCCTTAACAAAATCTGTTGAATTTTCTCCCAAGGAGATAAACCACTCCGCAATACCCAAATTCATTACCGCCTTTGTCGTAGTACTTTTAGTATATCATAGTTTCCCGAATATTTCCACTATTTCTTTTTTCGTAAAAAAAGGATCTCCACAAGACAGGAGATCCGTTTTTTTATCCACCCAGATAGGCGTTCTTTACGGCATCGTTGGAAAGCAGAGCCGAGGCCTTGTCGGTCAAAACCACCTTACCCGTCTCTAAAACGTAACCGCGGTCGGCAATCGACAGTGCCATGGATGCATTCTGTTCTACCAGCAAAATGGTAATGCCCTGTTTGTGCATTTCTACGATCATATCGAAGATCTGCTGAACCAAAATAGGGGCCAGACCCATGGACGGCTCATCCAACATGAGCAGTTTGGGCTTGGACATCATGGCGCGCCCCATGGCCAGCATCTGCTGTTCGCCGCCCGAAAGGGTGCCTGCGCTCTGGCGGCGGCGCTCCTTGAGTCGGGGGAAGGAATCATATACCAATGCCAGTGCATCGGCTTCTTCCTTGTTGGGACGGGTATAGGCACCCATCTGCAGATTTTCCTCTACCGACAGTCCGGCAAAGACGCGACGCCCTTCCGGACAATGGGCCAGTCCGTCCCGCACGATCACGTGAGGGGTCTTTTTCAAAATCGACTGCCCTTCAAACAGAATGTCGCCCGTCTTGGGACGAAGCAGACCCGAAACGGTATTCAGCGTGGTTGATTTACCGGCACCGTTAGCGCCGATCAGCGTTACGATCTCACCCTCATTAACCTCAAAGGATACGCCTTTGATGGCATGAATGGCGCCGTAATACACATGGATATCTTCAACTTTAAGCAGGCTCATGGTTATTCTCCCTTCTTGCCCAGATAGGCTTCAATAACCGCCGGATCATTCTTGATCTGATCCGGTGTGCCCTTGGCAATGATCTTGCCGAAGTTTAATACGGCAATGGTATCGCAGATGCCCATGACCAGATTCATGTCGTGCTCAATGAGCAGGATGGCAATCTTAAAGGTGTCACGGATCTTGCGGATATTGTCCATCAGTTCCGCCGTTTCGGAGGGGTTCATGCCGGCGGCCGGCTCATCCAATAAGAGCAGGCAGGGATTGGAGGCCAGGGCACGGACGATCTCCAGTCGGCGCTGAGCGCCGTAGGGCAAACTTCCGGCCTGATGATCGGCCAGATCCTCCATGTGGAAGAGGGAAAGCAACTCTAAGGCGCGCTGCTTGGCAATTTTTTCTGTTCGCCAGAAAGAAGGCAGACGCAAAATGGATGCGCCCAGCGAGGTCTTCTGCTCGCGATAGAGCCCAACCAGTACGTTATCCAGTACCGACAGCTTATCAAACAGTCGAATGTTCTGGAAGGTACGGGCAATGCCCGACTGGTTGACCTGAATGGTCGAATAGTTGTTGATGTTTACATGGTTGAGCAGGATGGTGCCGCGGGTCGGCTGATAGACCTTGGTCAGCAGGTTGAAAATGGTCGTCTTGCCGGCACCGTTGGGGCCGATCAGTCCCGCAATCTCGGTCGGACCAATGGCGATGTTAAAGTCGTCTACCGCACGCAGGCCCCCGAAATCAATACCCAGATGGTGGGTCTCCAGGACGGGCTGGCGATCGGCATCGTCGGGCGTGAGAAGCGGAGCGTTCTTATCGACACGAATCAGTTTACTCATGGTCAGCACCCTCCTTCTTGTTCTTCTTAAATAGATCTTTCACCCAGGCAATGATGTGCTTGCCGCCCTTGGATTGGGTCAGAAGCATCATGCCGATGAGCAGGATGGCGTAAATGAGCATTCTCGCCTCACCCAATCCGCGCAACAGCGGAGTTTCGGGCAGGATGGTGAGAATGATAGCGGCAATGATCGAACCGCGGATATTGCCCATGCCGCCTAGCACCACGAAGACCAAAATGTTGATCGAGGTGTTAAAGTTAAACTTCGAGGGGGCAACCGAGGCATAGTTCATGGCATAGAGCGTGCCGGCCATACCGGTGAGGGCGGCCGAAACGGTAAAGGCGATAAGTTTAAACTTGGTCGCCGACAACCCGATGCTCTCGGCGGCAATGCGGTTATCACGAATGGCCATGATGGCACGACCGTGCTTGGAGCGGATCAGGTTGAGAACCACAACCAAGGTAAAGAGAATGAGCACAAAACCGACGGTAAAGGTGGATGCCTTGGTGTTGCCGGTCACGCCCATGGGTCCGTTGAGAATATCCTTGGTGCCCTCAGGCAACAGATCCTGTCCAAAGGAGAAATGCCAGCCGGCATCCGATACGCCCAGATACACGTTGTTGATAATGTTCTTAATGATTTCACCGAAAGCCAGTGTAACGATGGCCAGATAGTCACCGCGCAGACGCAAAACGGGAATCCCGATCAGCAAGCCAAAGATGCCGGCCATGATACCGCCGCACAGCATGGCAAGCGCCAGCTGCACGATCGGCTGACCGATACCGGAGAAGGCTTGGAAGAAGACAACGCCGGAAAAAGCACCAATGCTCATAAAGCCGGCATGCCCCAGCGACAGTTCCCCCGAAATACCAACCACGAGATTGAGCGCAATGGCGGTTACGACATAGGCGCAGACGGGAACGAGCTGACCCGAAAGGGCGCGGGTGAGGTTTCCGGTGGATTGCAACAGTTGAAATACAACAAAGAGGACAACGACTAAGGCGTAGGTGATGGTGTCCTGTAATGTGGTTTTCTTCATTTTCAAAGTTTTCATCTGACACACCTTACACTTTCTCGCGCTGAACCTTGCCCAAAAGCCCCGCGGGCTTGACCAGCAGAATGATGATCAGCACGGCAAATACGATGGCGTCGGACAACTGGGTGGAGATATAGGCCTGCGAGAGCTTCTCAATCACGCCCAGCAAAATGCCGCCCAAGAAGGCGCCGGGGATGGAACCGATGCCGCCGAAAACCGCCGCCGTAAAGGCTTTGATGCCGGGCATCGAACCGGTGGTCGGGGTCAGGGCCGGATAGGTCGAGCACAACAGTACACCGGCCACGGCTGCCAAAGCCGAACCGATGGCAAAGGTCGCCGTGATGGTGCGGTTGACGTTGATACCCATCAACTGTGCCGCGCCTTTATCTTCGCTCACAGCACGCATCGCCTTGCCCAGTTTGGTCTTCTGGGTCAGTATAGTCAGGCCGATCATGATGATAATGCAGGTCGAAACGGTGACAATAGTCTCGCTGGCGATGGTCATCTCGCCCAGACGGATGGTCAACCAGTCAAAGCTGACCAGCGAAGAAAACATCTTGGGCGTGGACGAGAAAGCCAACATCGCACCGTTTTGCAGGAAATAGGATACACCGATGGCGGTGATCAATACCGCAAGGGAGACCGCTTGACGAAGCGGACGATAGGCCAACCGCTCAATGAGCACGCCAAGCAGGGTGCAGATGAGCATAGCCAGAATGATAGCCACTCCACCGGGCAGGCCAAATTGAACCGCGGCAAAATAAGCCATGTAACCGCCGATCATGATGACATCGCCGTGGGCGAAGTTGAGCATTTTTGCAATGCCGTAGACCATGGTATAGCCCAGCGCAATAATGGCGTATACGCTGCCTAAGCTGATACCGTTGATCAGATTGGTGAGAAAGGTCATAATACCCAGATCCTCCTTGATTTTCAATACCAAAGAACAGGGGAATTCCCCTCTTCTTCAGCATCAAAAAAGACACCATGGAGGAATGTCGAAAACCGACATTCCTCCCGGTAATATCTTACTATTTTTATACTTACTGAACAGAAGTGTAGACGCCGTCCTTGATGATAACAGCCATCGGGCTCTTGGACACTTCGCCGGTAGCGGCCCAGGTCATGCCTGCGCCGGTCAGACCGTCGAACTTCATAGTGGTGAACTGTTCAACCATCTTCGCGCACAGATCTTCGGTGGTGACGTTGGCCGGATCGATCTTAGCGGCTACGCAAGCCTCATAGATGGCCCAGATGCAGTCATAAGCATCGGCGGCGAACTGGTTGGGAACATCGCCGTACTTCTCCTGATATGCCTTAACGAAAGCAACCGTCTTGTCGTCGGTAGCGTCGGCAGAGAAAGGAGTGAGCAGGTAAGCGCCCTCAGCCAGAGCGGTGTTGAAGTTCTCAACGCCCAACAGACCGTCCATGCCGTCTACGCCGAAGTACTTGACCGCATAACCCATGGTGTCAGCCTGAGTCATGATCAGAGAGATCGGGGTGTAGTAGATGGGCAGGAAGAGCATGTCAGCGCCGGCGGCCTTGGCCGAGGTCAGCTGAACCGAGAAGTCGGTAGCCGAATCTTCGGTGAAGGTACCGGTGTAAACGATGTTCAGCCCCTTAGCATCAGCCTCGGACTTGAACTTCTCATAGATGCCGGTGGAGTAGTCGCTGTCGTTCTGATAGATTACGGCGATCTTCTCGGAAAGATTGTTGTCAGCAATGTACTCAGCCGAAGCAATACCCTGGTTGGGGTCAGAGAAGCACATCTGATAAACGTTGGTGTGTCCCTCGATAACCTTCGGAGAAGAAGCGGACGGGGTCAGAACGAAGATGCCGTCAGCAGCGGCTTCGGCAGAAACGGCAGCGGCAGGGCCGGATGTGACCGAGCCGACCAGGATCTGCATGCCCCAGTCCATCAAAGTGCCGTAAGCGTTAACGGAAGTCTCAGCAACATGAGCATCATCCTGGAAGTTCATTTCGAACTGGATGCCGCCCTTGGCGTTGACTTCGGCAACGGCCATTTCCATGGCGTTCTTAACAGCCTGACCGTAGATGGCAGCCGCGCCGGTGATCGGGCCGATACCGCCAATCTTGAGAGTGCCCTTGTTGCCGCCGGCAGAGCCGCCGCAACCAACAACCGTCAGAAGCATCAAAGCAGCAAGGATGAGTGCGAGTAACTTTTTCATCTTGGTTTTCCTCCAAATATAAAATTTAAGAATGATTATACAATAGTAACACCCAATTGTCAATAAATAATAAAGAAAAAGGCGTAAAAATTTTAATTTTCCGCATAAATATTCGTTTTTTCGTGCATATCTCGTATTTTATTCGAAATTAGAAAGATTTGGGGCTTGTCAAATCGTGTCGAAAAGAGTATTCTATAGGTAGCAAAGATTAAAGGAGTTTATGATTATGTGGAAAAAAGTTATGGCCGTATTGCTGTGCGTAATGCTGGTAGCCTCGTTGGCGGCCTGCGGAGGCAAGAATGAAGATCCGTCTTCGTCCGACCAAAGCAGTGAGCCGCTCGTGATTCATTACCCCGTCAATCGATTGACCGGCGTGGAGGGACTGAGCGACGCCGCGGTAGGCAAGCGCCCCATCGCCGTCATGATCAACAATATCAAAGCGGCATTGCCCCAGTACGGCATTGCCCAGGCCGATATTTTGTTTGAAACGTTGGTCGAAGGTGGTATCACCCGTATGATGGCCGTGTATGGCGACTATACCAAGATGCCCGATATCTGCACCGTCCGCAGTGCCCGTTTCTATTATCCGATCACCGCCCTTTCCTTCGATGCCGTTTATGTGCATTGGGGCGAGGAAACGTATTATGCTACGAACACCATCGCCCGCTTAGGAATTGACCGCCTTTCGGGTTCGGCCAACCCCGGCAATATCTTCGGTCGCGATCAGGCCCGGCTGAGCGCCGGCTATGCGTATGAACATACCGGTTATCTCAAGGGCGCCATGATTCCGCAGGTACTGTCCGACCTCGGCTACCGTACCGACCTGAAAGCCGACCATAAGGATACCGTATTTGCCTTCGCCCCCGAAGACGAACCGATCCTGCCCAACAAGGGACTGAGCGACGAATTTACCTTGAATTTCTCTAAATCCTATTACAGCACCTTTACCTATGATGCGGCCAGCGCCACCTACCTCAAACAACATTCCGGCTCGGCGCATATGGATGATAAGACTAAGACGCAGTTGGCCTTTACCAACGTCTTGGTGCTTGAAACAAGCATTGAATCCATTGACGGAAAATTGATGGATGTAGAGGTGGTCGGCTCGGGCAACGGCTGGTGGTTCTCCAACGGCGGCTACCAGCAGATCAAATGGAGCAAGGCCGATGAGTATGCGCCCTTCCGCTTGACCGATATGGAGGGGAATGAACTGACCGTGAATGCCGGCAAGAGCTATATCGGCATGATCCGTCCCGATTGTACCGCCATCACCGAAAAGGTGGTGGAACCGGAAACTCCGGTAACCGAATAAATCATACAGCCCTCGGAACAATCCGAGGGCTATATTTATATATGAAGAAAAAATTTCATTTTTCCTATTGACAAGCCATCCAATCCCGATTAAACTAATAAGGTAGATGTATCGTGTCATCTTTACCGGTTTTCAAAGCATAGCTTTTGATATATTTTTATTTTTTATGTTCCCCTGTAGGGGGTAGTAGATAGATTTATAAAAATAGAGAAAGTGTTTGTTTTTGAACATCGGTGGGCCGACGGAAGCATCCGTACGGTCTTTTTTATTTATATTTTTTGAAAGAAGGTTAGAACTATGGAATGGTTGTATGCCGCAGCCGGCCTGGTTCTTGGCATCATCGCAGGAGCTCTGATCGGTATTCTTTACCGTAAAAAGATCGGAGAAGCCAAAATCGGTTCGGCCGAAGCCGAAGCCAAGCGCCTGATCAACGATGCTATGAAATCAGCCGACGCCAAAAGAAAAGAAATTTTACTGGAAGCCAAAGACGAGATTCTGAGAAACCGTACCGACGCCGAGAAAGAAATAAAAGAGCGCCGCGCCGATATTCAAAGACAGGAAAACCGTCTGCAGCAAAAGGAAGAACAGTTCGACCGTCGCCACGCCGCCTTCGAACAGAAGGAACTCCAGCTGGAAGCTAAAACCAAAAAGGTAGAAGCGCTCGAAGCCGAAGCGGCTGAGCTGAAAAAAGGTCAGATCGCCATGCTCGAAAAAATTTCGGGATTTACGGCCGATCAGGCCAAGGCCAAACTGCTTGAGGAACTGAGCAGTGAGATCACCCACGAATCGGCTCTGATTATTAAGGAAAATGAAGAACGTGTCCGTGAAAACTCCGAAAAAACGGCACGGGAGATCATTTCGCAGGCCATTCAGCGCTGTGCCGCCGATCAGGTCAGTGAGGCTACCGTATCGGTCGTGTCTTTGCCGAATGACGAAATGAAAGGCCGCATCATCGGTCGCGAGGGTCGTAACATTCGCTCGATCGAAACGCTTACCGGCGTGGATCTGATCATCGACGATACCCCCGAAGCTATTACCATTTCCAGTTTCGATCCGGTGCGCCGCGAGATCGCCCGCCTGTCGTTGGAACGCCTGATCTCCGACGGCCGTATTCATCCCGCCCGTATCGAGGAGATCGTGGAAAAAACCCGCAAGGAAGTGGAGCAGATCATCAAGAAGGAAGGCGAACGCGCCGCCTTCGAAACCGGTATCCACAATTTGCATCCCGAATTGGTCAAGATCCTGGGCCGTTTGCGGTACCGTACCAGTTACGGTCAGAACGTGCTCAATCATTCTCTGGAAGTGGCACAGATCGCCGGTGCGATGGCCGCCGAACTGGGTGCCGATGTAGCGCTGGCCAAGCGTGCCGGTCTGTTGCATGACCTGGGCAAGGCGCTCGACCATGAGATCGACGGCAGCCATGTCGAGATCGGTGTTGAGTACGCCCGTAAATACCGCGAGAATAATGATGTCATTCATGCCATTCATGCCCACCACGGCGATGTCGAGTGCAAAACCATCGTGGCCTGTCTGGTACAAGCCGCCGATGCCGTATCGGC
>JAZNYQ010000026.1:0-3765 GCA_045594545.1 Eubacteriales bacterium
TACGATCCGACTTAACGAATGGAGAGATTGCCGAGGTAGTCGTCGATGATCTGGCAACGCAGGGTCAGTTGACTGTCGTTGTGCCAAGCGGCGCTGGTGGCGCAGTTGTAACGGTAGCCTTCGGAATTCGGCAGTCCGCCATGCTCGGTGGAGTAGCCGTCCTGCGGAAATTTCCCAAAATGATTTTCGTTCCAAAAGAAGGGCAAAACCTTATGGCCTTGGGCGTTTGTGTAGTGAAATTCGCCGCCGTTTTCGGTAAAATGGAAGGAAAATTGGAGGATTCCGGCCGTATTTTCCTTGCAAACGTAGGTTTTTTTATTGATTTTTGATGAAATTGGTGAGGTTTTTAAGCCTTTTTGAGCGGATAATTTCAAATTTTCCACTACAATCGGCGGTGTGGGAGGCAGCGGAATATCGGACATGGGATCGACGATCTTATCATAGAAGGCGGCCATGATGATACCGCGGGAGGCGGGATGGCCTTGGTTATCCGAATTGATGACAAAGATCAGGTCTTTATCGGGGATGCAGACGGTAAGTTGATCGCCCATACCGACAAAGGCAAAGCCGCCGCGGGTACACCAGATTTGGTAGCCGTAGCCTTGGCGGAAGAAGGAATCAAAGCCGAAGATATCGTTATTGACCAGCGGAGAGGTGGCTTGACGCAGGTAGGCTTCGCTCATAAGCGGTTTACCGTTCCAGTGGCCGTAGTTCATGACCAGTCGACCGAAGGCGGCCATATCTCGTGCGGTGCAGAGCATGGCCGAGTCGCCCCAACTGTCGTTATTTTTGCATTTGAGCATACGGGCATTTTGAAAGGCGCCCATCTCATGGAAGAGGCGCTGTTTCATAAAGTCGAGCAGGGGCATACCTGCTAATTTCTCAACCAAGGAACACAAGACCTGAGAGCCGGCACTGTCATAAGCCCAACGAAGGCCGGCTTTGTGATCGGCCGGATTTTCGTTGAGATATTGATGGGTGCGGTCGGGGTCATCCGACCAGAACCAGTAGGTTTTCGGCGAGCCGCAGGTGCACATGGTGAGCATATCCCGTACGGTCATGGCGGCCAGATTTTCGGGAACCTTGCCGTGCAGTTTTTCAGGGAAGTGGGACACGACGGTATCGTCCAAATTCAGCTTGCCGTCCTCGACAAGCAGGCCGATGGCGACGCCGACAAAACTTTTGGTTTGGGAATATTGCCGATGGAGAGAGTCTTTATGATAGGGTTTCCAGTAGTGTTCAGCGAAGATCCGGTTGCCTTTCATGAGCAGAAGGGCGTGGGTGACGCAACCGTTGTCTTCCAACAGCCGGATAAAGGAAGCGATGTTGGCAGAAGGGATACCGGCCTGTTCGGGGGTTATGCTTTCAAACATTGTCGTTCTCCTTTTTCTTGGACATAGGGGAAATGCCGAACATTTTTTTATAGGTTTTAGAAAAATAGTTGCTTTCACTAAAGCCGCAACGCTGTGCCACGTCGATGATGCGCAGTTCGGGGTGGTCCCGCAGCAGGGAGTTTGCTTTGCGCAGGCGATAGAGGGTGAGGTATTTACTAAAGCCCATACCGGTTTCCTGTTTAAAGGTACGGGACAGGTGCTCCTTGCTGACATAGCAGGCGGCGGCAACTTCTGACAGGGAAACGGGATCGCTGTAATGAGCGGCGATATATTCAACGGCCTTTCCTACCATCGGGCTTTCAATGAGTTTTTGTTCGGTGGTTTTGCTTTCCCTTGCGACTAACAACAGCAGTTGTGCGACGCGACTGCGGATAATATCTTTTGAAAATTCATCGGGGTTCAGGCTTTCTTTTTCGATAACCGACAACAAGCGTTCGATCTGTTTTTGCACGGTTGCCGTACCGGTAAAGCAAGGAAGATCGAAAAAGAGGTTACGTGCAGATTCGGGGATATACCATTCCCCGCAGTTGACCAGTTTGCGGGAGTGGGTAGGAGTTACATACCGAGTGCCGTGGATGACGTTGGGCGGGATCAGGATCAGATCGCCGGCCGATATTTTATAGGAATGTTTGTCGATCAGATACCAACATTCGCCGTGGGTGAGATAATAGATCTCAAAGTCGTTATGCAAATGATTTTCGCTTTCGGCAAGAGAGGTATCGACGGCAGATTCATAGGTATAGAAATATACATGTTTATTCATACTATCACCCTTTTTTAAGATAGCATAAATTATCAATATAATCAAGAAAATTAAAATATTCATCAATAAATTTATAGACAACAAGTAATAAATTGATGTATTATATAATAAACGGAGGGAATGTAATGAAGCAGATAAAAATTGCCTATATCGGCGGCGGCTCCCGAGGCTGGGCGTGGGGGTTGATGAGTGATTTGGTACAGGCGCCGGACATTTGCGGTACGGTTGCCCTGTATGATATAGATAAAGCGGCGGCACAGGCGAATGTGATCATCGGCAATCGGTACAACGAAGTAGAGGGCGCCAAGACCCATTGGGATTACGAGGCTACGGATACGTTGGATGAAGCGTTGACGGGGGCGGATTTCGTTGTGATCTCCATATTGCCCGGTACCTTTAATGAGATGCAAAGCGACGTACATGCGCCGGAGAAATACGGGATCTATCAGTCGGTCGGTGACACGGCGGGCCCCGGCGGCATAGTGAGAGCCTTGCGTACGCTGCCGATGATGGAAGTGATCGCCAAGGGAGTGAAGCGCTGTTGTCCCGATGCATGGGTGATCAACTACACCAATCCCATGACGCTTTCGGTTAAGGCGTTATATGATACTTTCCCTGCCATTAAGGCGTTTGGTTGCTGTCATGAAGTTTTCGGTACGCAGGGAGTACTGGCCAAGGCGCTGGAAACCGAGTTGGGCATGGAGAAGCCGGAACGGAAAGCCATCAAGACGAATGTGATCGGTGTCAATCACTTTACATGGTTGACGCGGGCCCAGTATCAGGATGTAGATCTTTTGCCTGTGTATCGGGATCTGGTGAAGAAATATTATGAAACCGGATACACGGCGGGCATGGATAAAAACTGGGCGAACAATTCTTTCCTTAGCGCGGAGCGTGTGAAGTTTGATCTGTTTAAGCGGTTTGGCTATATTGCGGCGGCGGGGGATCGGCATTTGGCTGAGTTTTGTCCCGGCCATTGGTATTTGGAATCGCCCGAAAAGGTTAAAGAGTGGGGCTTTGGGCTGACGAGTGTAGATTGGCGAAAGAAAGACTTGAAGCAGCGCATGGAAAACAGTGCGAAGCGAGTCCGCGGGGAGCAGGAACTGAAATTGGAGCCGACGGGCGAAGACGGTGTGGATCAGATTCGGGCGTTGCTGGGATTGCATCAGATGGTTACCAATGTTAATCTTCCCAATCGGGGGCAGATCCCCAATCTGCCGCTTGGTGCGGTGGTGGAGACCAATGCGGTATTCCGTGATAATACGGTGGATCCCGTGTTTGCCGGTCCGATCCCGACCGAGATCCATTCGTTGATCCATAACATCGTAGGGGAACAGGAGATGGTGGCCAAGGCGGTGCGGGAACGCAGTCTGGATCTGGCATTCCAAGCCTTTACGATGGATCGGCTTGTGACCGTCAATCCGGCCGATGCCCGCAAGTTGTTTGATGAAATGGTGGACAACACCAAGAGTTATCTGACGGAGTATTTTATGTAAAACATGATGCCGAGTGACCGATCACTCGACATTCTCGTTGACACGGTCGGGAGGCTGTGATATAATATTGAACGTTGTGCAGTATAAAGGTGATCTCAGGAAGCGCACGCTC
>JAZNYQ010000027.1:0-12093 GCA_045594545.1 Eubacteriales bacterium
TACCTTCTTGCCTACCAGATGTGCATAACGCTCATCCTCCGGATGAACTGCTACTGCGGTATCGCCGAGCATCGTCTCCGGACGGGTAGTTGCAAACTGGATAAACTCATCCGTACCAACAACCGGATACTTGATGTGCCAGAAATGTCCTGCCTGCTCCTCGTACTCAACCTCTGCATCCGAGATGGAAGTCTTACAAATCGGACACCAGTTGATGATACGGGAACCCTTGTAAATCATGTCTTTCTTGTACAGCTTAACGAAAACTTCCTCAACGGCCTTGTTACAGCCCTCGTCCATGGTGAAACGCTCTCTGTCCCAGTCGCAGGAAGAACCGAGCTTCTTAAGCTGGCTGATAATACGGTTGCCGTACTGCTCCTTCCACGCCCAGGTGCGCTTTAAGAACTCCTCACGCCCCAGATCGTGGCGGGTAAGCCCCTCTTCCTTGCGCAAATTCTCTTCGACCTTGATCTGGGTCGCAATCCCCGCATGGTCGGTACCGGGCAACCAAAGAGCGGCATACCCCTGCATGCGCTTGTAACGGATCAGAATATCCTGCGTCGTCTCATCCAACGCATGTCCCATATGCAGCTGCCCCGTCACGTTCGGGGGCGGAATGACAATGGTAAAGGGCTTTTTATCGGGGTCAGCCTTGGCGGTAAAATAACCGCGCTCTACCCACTCTCCATATCGTTTGTCCTCAATTTGTGAGGGGTCATAGGTTTTACTTAATTCTTTCGCCATGATAATTCCTCCGCTTATTCTTGCGTTATCTTATATATTATCGTAAATTTACAATAAAATCAAGGATACCGACCAATTTTTCGCAAAAAACTCGGTAATACTTGAAATATTTTTTCACTTGGCATATAATAGAAAAAACGGAGGGTCGCTATGAGAGATCAGTTTTTCGCTTTTGTATCAAGAATGAAATATATCAACCGCTGGGGGCTGATGAAAAATACCTCCACCGAGAATATTAAGGAGCACTCCCACTCGGTAGCCATGCTGGCCCATGCCTTGGGCGTGATCAATAATGTCTATCTCGGCGGCGATGCCGATCCCGAACATCTGGCCGCCGTGGCCCTCTACCACGATGCCGAGGAGATCATCACCGGCGATATGCCAACCCCCGTGAAATATTTCTCTCCCACCCTGCGTGCCGCCGTGGCCGAGGCCGAAGCCGATGCCAAGGAAACACTGCTGGCCATGCTCCCGCCCGAGATGCAGGATGTGTATGCCGACCTGCTCTATGTCGAGGACGAACAGACCGAGCGGCTGGTCAAGGCCGCCGATGTGCTGGATGCCTATATCAAGTGCATTGAAGAACTCAAAAGCGGCAACGCCGAGTTCGAAGGGGCCCGCAAAGCCACCCTGCGCAAATTGGAAACGATGGATTGTCCCGAAGCCAACATCTTCTGCGATCGGTTTTTGGACGCCTTTGAAAAAACATTAGACGAACAACGAGAATTGGAGTGAACATCATGAAACCTTGGATGAAAAACGCTTTCCGTTTGACGGCCATTACCGTCGTCGCCGCTATCCTTCTGGTGCTATGCGCCCTGCTGCCCGATATAACCGTCATCGGCGTGCGGATAGATGCCTTTATCGCCTCTGTGATCCTGCAGGCGCTCCTGTTTATCGCCGTCGGCATCACCGGTAAACTTTACGGCGGTTGCGTGCTCGCCTTTATCTTCCCCGTCCTGCGGTTTCTGATCATGGATATGACCTCTCCCCTGCTCGTCATCCCCGAGGTCATGGCCGGTTGCTTTATGTTGCTCATTTCGGTCACCGTCGCCCGTAAGACCCAGAAGAAGAATATCCGCCTGCTCGGCAATATCGGCGCCGGTTTGGTCAACTTCCTCATCCGTTGGGGTGTCGTCGGTCTGGTCTACGGCAACAGCAAACTGATTAAAGTGGTCATGATGTTTGAGAACGTCTACGACGAAGCGGGTTATGCCGCAGGCAAACAAGCCCTGTTGGCCGATTCGGTGGGCGGTCAATTCTTAGCCATTCCCTTAGCCGCCATCCTTGCCTATATCTTCCTGCCTCCCATTCTGAAATATCTGAAAAAGAAAAAATATTAATCAAAAAGCTCGGAGCTATTGGCTCCGAGTTTTTTTATTCAAAGAAACCGTAGGTTTCCACCGCAATCCGCCATTCGGCGGATATCATCGCCCTTTCGGGCGATATCATAGGCGAAACGCCTATATCATTCCTCATTTTCCTATCTCGTCGGTAATCTTCAATAGTGAGAAATGATATACGGCTTGCGCCGTATGATATCCTACGGATGATATACCTTTCGGTATGATATATGGGCTTTGCCCATATTATTCCATAATCAACTCTTCTTCGGGTTCACAATGCTCAAAAATGAACGAATGATATCCCTCGTCGGCGCTGTCCCGTATCGCTTCATTGTCCCGATAGGTCCAACCGAACATCAAAGGCTTGAACAGTTTGCGGCACAGCCGCAATCCCATGGTGCGGTTGGCGTAATGATAGGCCACAAAATCGGGACGGGACACGAGATTGACGATCAACTGTCCCACCGCAATGTGGATAAGCATCGGCAGATTCTCAAATTCCAGATTGGAAGCCAACTGCCCGCGTACCCGATCCGGATCGTTCTTGCGAAACCACCGAATGATAAAGGGACTAAAGGATTCCACACAGGCATCCCCGCGGTATCTGTCCAAATGCGCCTTCACATCCTCGCAAAGGGCATCGTTACTTAAACTGCCGTAGTATTTTACCTCACAGCACACCGGCACATCCCCTAAATAGTCCAGCACCTGCGAGAGAGTCGGGATGCGCTCCTGTCCGCCGAGCAAAGGATATTCTTGCAACTGGGCATAGGTCAATTCTCTTACCTTTTTATCAACCCCGCATACCCGTTTGAGGGTCTCGTCATGAAAAACAACCGCCTGCCGATCCTTCGTGTACTGCACGTCAAATTCCACGCCATAGCCCGCCTCCTTGGCTCTTCTGAAAGCCGCCATGGAATTTTCGGGAGCATCAGGCGTGCCGTCATGCAACCCCCGATGGGCAAAGAATTTTCCTGCAAAGGCCGATACGTCCCGCTTGCGCGCCGGCTTGATGGCAAAGGCAAACAGATAAAACAGGATCAGCATCAGACCCAGCACAACCAACACCGTCCATCCGTACCAAGGCATCAGTCATCCCCTCCTGCTAACAGTTCCAGATTGGAAGTCACCGCCGGCTTGGCATCGCCGTGACGGACAAAACACATCGTAATAAAAGCCAACGCCGAGAAAACAAAGGCATAAGGGAACAAGGTCAAATACCCCGTAACCGCACTGCCGGTTGCCTTCTCCACCGCCTCAATGATCGCACCCGATACCACGGGCGTCAAAATCTGCGCCGCCATCGAGAAGGTGTAATAATATCCCGTATATTTACCAATATCACCCGACTTGGAGATCTCTACCACCATCGGGAAAGAGTTAACGTTAATGGCCGCCCAACCTAAACCAACCAGAGCAAAGAGAAGATACAGCCACCAGCCAAAGGTACGGGCCGCCAAAGCAATGATTCCCAATGCCACCGCCATGGTCGCCACGCCGACCAGAATCGTCTTTCTGCGCCCTAATTTGGCCGACAAATGTCCGATCGGAATAAATCCGATCAGCGCCACACCCATCGGCACCGCCAAGCAGGTCGAGGCCGCATCCAATCCCATGCCCCACACGTTCTCGGCAAAACGGGAAAGGGCGGTGGTGATGGCATTATAGGCAAAATACCAAAGTGCCACCGAAACCAAGATCAAAATTAAACTGCGGCGAACCTCGCGGGGCAATCTTCCCCCGTTCCCGGTCGGTTGCTCCTCCTGCGAGGGATCCACGCCGTAATTCATATCTACCATCTTCTGCTTAAGCGCTTTTTCATTAACAGTCAGCACCATGATAAAAACCGCAACCGCCATGAGCGCCGCCACCGCTATAAACAGCCACAAATAATTCTCTTCACCGTCGCTGTTTTTCTTCACCAATATCATGGTGGCCACCAAGGTAAACAGGCCGCCCAGCGACCCCATCAGGTTAATAACGGCATTGCCGCGACTGCGCAAGGGTTTGGGTGTCACATCGGGCATCAGCGCTACGGCAGGCGAGCGGTACAAACTCATCGCCAATAACAAACTGCCCAATACCACTAAAAAAGGCACCAGCCGCCCCGGCACGTTAAGAAAAGCCAGCGCCACCGTAAGCCCGACCGCCAGTACCGTACCGACCACAATAAAGGGCATCCGCCGTCCCGCCTTGTCCGATAACGCACCAAAAACGGGAAGCAGGATCAAGGCCAACACGTTATCCATCGCCATCACGATCCCGTTCACCGTCTCCCCCATGCCAAAGGTGTTTTCCAATATCTTGGGAATTACGGCATCATACATCATCCAAAAGGCCGAGATGGAGAAAAAAGCCAGTCCGACCAATATTGTTTTTCGATAATCCAGTTTCATAGATTTCCTCAAATTTCACAGTTTGTTAACATTATACCACAGTTCGTCAAAAAATCAAGTTAAAATACGCGCGTGCCATTTTCGTCCCTTCATGCGGATAAGGAATAAGATCCCGCGTACCGTCAGTTCGATCGCCATCGCGATCCACACCCCGTGCAGTCCGATGCGAGCGGCCAACACCGCCGCCAGCGGCAAGCGTACGGCCCACATGCTGATAAAATTAAACAGGCTGGGGACCGCCGTATCACCCGTCCCGCGAAAAATGCCTGTGGCAATGATCGACGCCCCGTAAAACGGCTCCGCAAAGGCCTCAATACGAAGCACCTGCGTACCCAGCGCCACCACCTGCATATCAGGGGAAAGCAGGCGCATCATATAGGGCGCCGCCAGATACAGCAAACCGCCCACAATAACCATCAATCCCATGCCAAACCACAACGTCAACCATCCCAATTTTCGGGTCAGATCGGCACGGCGGGCTCCCACCGATTGTCCGATCAGAGTCGTGGCCGCCGCCGCAATACCAAAGGCGGGCATATAGGCCACACTTTCAGCCGTCACGGCAAAGGAATTGGCGGCAATGGCAATATTCCCCAAGGGTGCCACAATGGAGGTCGATACGATCTGCGCGCCGTTGGTCACCGCCTGTTGCAACGCCATCGGCCAGGCAATGCGCGCCCCCTCTTTGAGGTAACTGCCTTGGATCTGCCATTTCTCACCGCGGCGTAAATGCAACAAGGGCGAGCGCACCAGCAGGAAGTAGAGCATCGGGAAAGCGATCACGACGTGTGCTGCCAAGGTACCCAAAGCCGCACCGGCTACACCGAGATCGGCGCCCCATATCGTTACCGACCCGACCTGACGGGTCGGAAAAATAAACAGAAAATTAAAAACCACGTCCAATAGACAAGCCACAATATGCAGGATACTGGGTGCACGCATATTGCCGCTGGCCTGCAACATCCCGCTGGCGGTATGACACACCTGAAAGATCGGCAACGACAGGGCGTAAATGAGGAAATACCGATAGGCATCCGCAACCACCGCGCCTTCTCCGCCCAACCAGTCGGGCAGCACGGGGGAGAGCCACACCCCAACGAACAGCAATACGACCGCCAGTCCCACCGACGCCAAAAATCCGACACGCATCAGATCGCGCGCCTTTTTCTCTTCACCGGCGCCGATGCGCTGGGCAACCTGCACTGTAAAGCCGGTCACCACCGCCGTCAACAGCCCGTTAAAGAGCCATGTCGTCGAGGAGACCAGCCCAATGGCGGCTGACCGATCGGCACCCAACGCACCCACCATGGAGGCATCGATATACTGCATGATGATGGAAGACAGTTGCGCCATAATAGCCGGCAGGCTCAGGCGAATGATCAGTTGTATTTGCTCTCTGCCCGATAGGGGTTGTCCCTGTCGCAGAGAAAGAAGAAGATCTTGTTTCATATAATACTCACAAAGCCCCGGCGAAGATGATCTTCGCCGGGGTCATCCTTTATTCGGTGATCTCGGACTCCGGTTGCGTTTCGGTTTCTGCCGTTTCTGCCTCGGTTTCTTCTTGTTTTTCGGTTACTTCCGCATCATTTTCGGGCATTTCCGCTTCATTTTCGGGCGTTTCTGCCTCAATTTCCTCGTCCAAACTGCCGATTTCGGGCTTTTGATGAGCAATTTTGTTCTTTTTTGCTGCCTTTTTCGCCCGTTTTTCCAGTTTTTTCGTTATCTTTTCTTCTTTTTTCTTGCGCTGTTTATCGCTGACATGGGCCTGTTTGCGGGCAAAATGGAAGACCAGCCACGCGCCGGCAATCAGTACCACCAACGCCCACGCCACACACATAGTCACGAAAATGGCGCGGTCGGCCAGCAGCCGCTCAAAGAAATTGCCATTGGGGTCGGCCGCCGTCATCCCGTCGGGATTGGTGACTGGCTCATACCCGTTCGACTTTACATAGCGCTGGACCGTACCCTCGACCGAGTCGTACAGATAAAAGCCCGCCTGTCCTTGCTCGTTGGTCGCATAAATCAGATAAAAGCTTTCATATGCCGGATCCTCCGATTGGTAGGAGGGTACAACCGCCTCGCCCCGCACCTTGGGCGGCGTCCAACCGCTTGGGATCTTTGTGCCGCTCGGCACCTCCAGCAAGGTATAACGGGCCGCATTTACCGTAATGCGAACAAAGGGATAGAAACTGTCGGCCATACGGTCAAACCGATAATAGGCACCGTTTGTGCCGTCGGCATCGGTGAGATACATGAGCAGCATATCCTGTACGGTATGGCTCAGCACGTCCACCGCCTGCCCCCGATACTCATCCTGACGAACTTCAAACCCTTCGGGAAACTCCACTCCGATCAAGGAATTGACTACGATCTTTTCCTGTCCGTCCACCGTTACCCGAATGGTGGTATCCTGCGGGTCTTCTACCGGGGCAGAAGACTGCGGCTGAGAGGACTGCGGTCGGGAAGAAGGCTTAGAAGATGCTTGCGAGGATTGCGGTTTGGACGACGGCTGGGTAGACGGTGCCGTAGGCGTTTTAACCGTAACGGTAGCCGAGCCGCCCGACACACTGCCGATGGCATTGAGATCCTGATCGGTGGCGCCGCTTACCGACGCGCTTACCGTTGCCGAGCCGGCGGCTTTGGCTGTGAAATTGAGATTGATCTGCAGAGACGATACTCCGTCGATATCCGACAACGAAACCACGACCCGATTTCCCGAAAGATGGGCGACTGCCGTGCTTTTCGAGGCAGAGGCGGAGTTACAGGTCAACTTTGAGGTATCATAGGTAATGGCCGCATCCAACGAGCCGAGGTTGGCTCCGTTGCCGCGAAAAATCACGCTTACGGTGAAAGACTGGCCGACACTGACCGTGGCCCCGCCGACGGATGTGGTCACGCTCGCCGCCAGTACCCCGACCGACAGCCCGCAAACCAACAGGATCGCCAGCAAACATCCGATTATTCTTTTGCTCATCTTCATTCTTTTACCTCACTTGATTGATAGGGGAGCGTTCGACGGCATGCAACTGAATTTTCAGCGCATCGGCGCTACTGATCTTCCCGTCGCCGCTGGCATCGGCCGCCGTGAGATAAGCATCGCTGAGCGATTTCCGCCCGACCATATACAACTGCACCGACAGGGCATCGGCACTGTTAATCTTCCCATCGCCGCTGACATCGCCCCAGATGATAACACGGCAGGAGGCATATTCTCTTCCGCCATCCGTCCAGATCTTCAGAATATCACCGGTAGCCACGGCACCGCTTGTTTTATAAGCACCCGAAGCGTTGAGTAAATAGGTCTTCCCTTCCGTTACCGCAATGTTGCCGATCATGGCGGCCGCATCGGTACCTAAGGCAATACCCGATACTTGATCGCCCGAGATCTTATAATCGGTCTTTACCGCAAAATTCTCATCCCCCGTTTTGGTGCAGGGGGTGGCGGGCATATTGTTATAGACGGGAATCTTAAAGACGATCGAAGAATTCTGACGTTCCTCATCGGTGTAGGCGTTGCGCAAAGTCTGCGATTCGGTCTCCCCCACCTGCACATTGGTCATATACTGATGGCTGTAAAGGGATGGCTTATACACCACGTTAAAGCATTGGAAATAGACGGTGTCCTGCCCGATGTTGATATAGTTTCGGCCAAGCAGCATGGATCCGCCTTTGATGGCACGCAGGGGATTGGTCCACGGCCCGAAATAATTACTCGATACGTTTTTCGCATAGATGGCGCCGTTAACCAAGGAACTGTTGCCGTTATCGGGGTAGGCGCCATAGTTGAAATAGTTATAATATCCCTCGTAGCCGCTTACCTCGCCGAAGGAGAGAACCGAGCCGGAGGTGCCTTGCTCCTGACGCATACGAGAGGCCAGATGCAGGGGGCTGACCCCCGATACCTTGGCCGCTTCCATGATGGCTTGGGCGTGGGTATAGGTCTGCCCGTCTGCCTCAAAGGTATTGGCCGCCTTCATAAAGGTGTGGCCGATAATATTTTCGACGCCCTCAATGGTATGATTGTCGGCATCGTAGGACTGGCTTTCAAACTGGAAAATATAGGGGTCGGAGAGAAAGTTACGGGGGTCCAGATAATACTTGATGATATTATCGGAAGCCTGTACCCAGTAATAGCCGTCACGACCGGTATTGATATACGGATCGTTCCAGTTGATATAGTAACTGGGGCTGGAGCGGTGAGCCAACTTCACGCCGGCTCGGGTTTCGGCGGCCACGACGTCGTTCCAATTGAGTCCCGTTTCCACCGCGACAAACTGCCAATTGGGGTAGATGGCATGCAGGGTGCTCAGTCCATCCCAATAACTTTCAGGGAAGCCTTGGGAGGCCAGATACTCCTCGTATGTACCGTCGATCACCACGTCACGAACCTTGATGTAATCGCCGCTCGACCAGCCGGTGACATTACCGGCAGACACGTTGCAATTGATTTTATACCACACGGTAGACCCGACCGTTGTTTGATCCAAAATGGTAACGATGGCGCCGCTGTACAGATAACCCAGCGTATTGGTCCCGACCGTGCCGGCGCCGTCGCGTACCCGCACTTCATCGTGCGTAACCGTACCGATGCGCTTGGTTGACTGCGCCGTTACCCGATTGGTTGTAACGGTACCCAACAACAAAACCGCCATCAGCAAAAGCGCCGTAAGTTGTATTCCTTTCTTTCTCATATAACCCCACCAATATGACATAGTTCTACGCTGTATATCATATCGTATTTTCCGCATAATTTCAATAGTATTTTATGAATTTCCGTACATTGACAAAGAAGCCGGAATTATCCGGCTTCAAAAAAGGCAATAATAGAGTTCCACCATTCGGCCAACTTGAATTTGACCTGTATTTGAGGGGCATCGGACGTAGCCAGTTCTCCCTGTTCACCAAGCGCCTGTTCACTTTGCTCGATACTGCCGCCGAAGCACAGGGCGGGATACAGGATACACCACCAGTTTTTGCCCTCGGCCTGCCCGATCTCCAATCGCAACGCATCGTAAAATCCGGCCGGCAGGCGGGTGCCGTTATCATACACTTTAGTAGGGAAAAAGGTATGCTCGACCGATGCCGTTACCGACATATCACACCCCTTTTCACGCAATACCTGCTCGGCCACTTGTTCCAATTGCTCCAATTCCCGCTCGGCCAGCGCCATGGCTTGTGCCTTGTTCTCTACCGCCGTAAATTCCCGCTTGGCATAATCCAATACGGCATCGCGCACCTGCAATTTGAGGGCTTGGTCGCTCTCACTGTCGGAGTTGGCTAAAATATGCAGGCGTAACACGCCTTCCCCCAATTCCTCGGCGGCTCGGGCCGAGTGGTAGGTCGTAAACAGGGTGGTAACCATAAGCCCTACGAACAGGGCTGCTACTATTTTTTGAAACAAAACCGTTCACCTCTTTCACCGACAGTATCGGCAAGGGTGAACGGTTTTAATCACTTTTTGGTTAAATTTTCCGTAATCTCGGCCGCCAGTCCCACCAGATAGGCGCAGGGGCGGGATCGATAATACTCGGGGGTGCGCTCCTCGGGCAGTCCTCCGACAATGGCTTTTTTATCGAGCAGATCCCGACAGAGGATCGAGCCCGTTTTTTCCTTAAACTGCTCGGCCAACTCACGAATACGAGCATAGTGCTCGGCCTTGGCTTCCTTGGGGCTGTTTTCATCGTACCCGTATAGCAACCCTGCCACCATGAACATACCCGACACGGCGCCGCACACTTCACGCATCCGACCCATGCCGCCGCCGAACGAAGAAGACAACATCATGGCCGTTTTATGATCGAGTCCCGTTTCCTTTTCAAAGGCGCACAGGACGGCTTGAGCGCAATTACAACCCGCCAAAAACAATCCTTCGGCTTGTTCCCGTTTGCTCATCAGTCGGTCACCACTTCGGTCGGGGGGACTTCCAGCAGTTCGGGGTGGGCCAGATATTCCTTCAAACGGTGGAAGGCCTTGGCATAACCATAGCCGCTGGCGACACGCTCATCACAGACGATACCCAAAGGCAGGTACCGTTCCAGCGTGATCTCGTTGCCTTTCTTTTTGGCCACGTCTTCCATGGTGCCCATGGTGACGATCTGGCTGATGGTGCCGAAATCGTAGATATGGTGGAAGATATGGGGGGTACGGATGGAAGCCAGATTGGAAATGACCATGCTGGCGTGGAAGGGCGAAGCGTCAATAATGGCGCGGGGCAACCAGCCGCGCTTGTCCAACCACTTGAGCAGCCCCACAGCCACGTTACAAAGACCGGGGATCTTGAGCAGGGTACTCATCAGGGCATCGGTCGAGTTACTGTTCTCCTCGCGGTTCTTCTCAACGAAGGCATTGATCTTATCATTGACCTGATCGATGGTGTCGGTCAGTTCAAAACTCATTTTGCTCATGGTGCTTTCGGCGCCGTCGGGGCGCTGTACCACCATGCCGACCACAAAATCGTTGTGAGCGTACACCTTTTTATTGACCACGAAGCGGTTCATGGCGGGGAACTCGGCCACCACCCGCACCCAAGCGGCAATGACCATGGCCATATGACTGATGTTGCGTCCCTCTTTGCGGGCCTTTAGGATATACTCGTGCATCGGCCGAAAGGGGATCTTGACCGTGACCGAATTACAGGCATCCGAACGTTTGACCATGATGTACGAGATCAAGGTATACATATTGTCAATATTTTTACAGCGTTTTCCGTCTTTTCTTCCCATGATGAACTCCTTATTTTTGTTGTCCGATCCAGCGGATGGCCATCGGCAGCCAGTCGGCCGCCTCTCGATAGGCCGCATCGTTGGTCTGCGTTTCGGCATCGACGGTAGCCAGACCGTGATGCCCTGCGGGGAATATATGCAGCTCCATCGGACGTTTTTTCTCGGTGTAGGCGCTTGCCAGCAACAGTGAATTTTCGACCGGTACGACCTGATCGGTATAGGTATGCCAGATAAAGGCGGGGGCGGCGTCTTCGGTGACTTGTTTTTCCAGACTCACCTGTTCCCGCGCCGTTTCATCCTCGTACAACTCACCCAGCAGATTGCGAAAAGAGCCGTCGTGGCGTTTCTCGCCTGAGGTGATAACAGGATAGGATAAGATCACGCCGTCGGGGCGGTAACTCTGCGGATCCAGACCTGTGGCCATGGCCAACATCGGATCGTTCCACAGTACGCCCAGCGATGCCGTGAGATGTCCGCCGGCCGAGAAACCGCAGGCAAAGACTTTGCCGACGTTCCATTCCTCGTGAGAGCGGATCAGCGCCACCGCCTGAGCCGCCTCTTCCAAGGCACTGGGGAAGGTAGCGGGCGCGACGGTGTACCAAAGCACGGCGGCATTACAGCCTGCCGCCAAAAATCGCATGGCGATCGGCTCGGCTTCACGGGCGCTGCGCCAGGTATACCCGCCGCCGGGGATGACCAACACAAAGGGGCGGCCGTGAATCGGCGCCTGCATTTCCTGACGATGGGTTTCGTCGAGGATATACACATCCAGTTTCGCCTCGGTATGGCGGGAACGGATGGGATAGGCATGGGTAAACAGCATAGATTTCCTCCGTCTTTTTTTTACTATTAAACCATAAATGCTTGCATTCTTCAAGTGTTTAT
>JAZNYQ010000028.1:0-26148 GCA_045594545.1 Eubacteriales bacterium
GGCAGCAGGTTAAAGACGCACAGCACGCAATTTAATTGCACCGCAATCACCAATAGCTGATGAAAATACCCGCCATAAGGCAAGATGGGATACAACGCGCCCAGCAAAAACCCCCAGATACAAGCCATAATCAGATTGCTCGTCGGTCCCGCCAGCGCTACTAACGCACTGCCGCGCTTGGGATTCTTGAAATTAAGTACCGCCACCGGCACCGGCTTACCCCAGCCAAACCCGAAAAACAACATACACAAACTGCCGATCGGATCCAGATGCCGCATGGGATTGAGCGATACACGGCCGGCGATGGCCGCCGTCGGATCACCCAGTTTCTGCGCCGTCTTGGCATGGGCAAATTCATGCACCGTGATCGAAATAATCAAAAGCGGCGCATAGTAAATGAGTTTATATAAAATATTTGTCAGATATCCTAATATCCATTCCATTATGTTTCACCATTATAGATTATATCCTATCTTTCTAAGAATTGCAACCGCTGATCGAGGATATATTTTTATATTTTTTAACATTTTTGTATACAATTATACGCATTATCTGTTATAATAGAAGTAATGTCTATATGGGAGTGACGAAAATGATCGAAGTTTCTCATTTAACCAAACGCTACGGCAAACATCTGGCCGTCAACGACCTGTCCTTTACCGTCGAGTCGGGACAGATTTTAGGACTGCTCGGTCCCAACGGCGCCGGCAAGTCTACCACCATGAATATTCTGACCGGTTATCTGTCTTCAACCGAGGGGCAGGTCTTGATCGGCGGAGTCGATATTCTGTCCGACCCGATCGCTGCCAAGAAAAAAATCGGCTACCTGCCCGAACTGCCGCCGCTGTATATGGAAATGACGGTACAGGAATACCTCTCCTTTGTCTGCGACCTCAAGGGCGTGAAAACCTATAAGGCCAACCAGATCAATGAGGTGTGCGAACACGTGCGCATCACCCATGTGCGCGACCGTCTGATCAAAAACCTCTCCAAGGGCTACCGCCAGCGTGTCGGCTTGGCGCAGGCATTGATCAACAACCCCGAACTGATCGTGCTCGATGAGCCTACCGTCGGTCTTGACCCCAAAGAGATTATTGAGATCTGCAACCTGATCCGCATGATCGGCAAGACCCATACCGTGATCTTCTCCTCGCATATCCTGTCCGAGGTGCAGAGCGTATGCGACCGCATCGTGGTCATCAATAAGGGCAATCTGATCGCCAACGATACCCCCGAAAATCTTTATAAATCCCTCTCCCAATCCCATCACCTGTTTGTACGTGTCATGGGATCGGCGGAAGAGATCATACCGGCTCTTGAACCAATCAAAGGCATCGTATCGGTAGCTCAACTGGATCAGAAAGAGCCTCATACCTGCGATTTGAATGTGGAGACCGACGGCGTGACCGATGTACGCGCCGACATCTTCCGTGCACTGGCAAAAATGGACAAGCCGTTGCTGGCTCTGCGCAGCAGTGAAATGTCCTTGGAAGATATTTTCTTGGAACTGACACGGGAAAGCGAGGTGTAAGCCATGCTGGCTATATATAAAAGAGAGTTGAAATCCTATTTCCTCACGGCCATGGGCTATGTATTCCTCACCATCTTTATGTTTATCTTGGGCATCCTGTTCTATTTTAACAATGTGACCCGAAACTCGGCTGACCTGCAAAGCTATTATCAAGCCGTTGATCCCTTATATCTGATCATCTTCACCGTAATCTTGACCATGCGGCTGATGACCGATGATAAGCGCAACCGTACCGAGGTGCTGTTACTGACTGCCCCCGTTTCGGCCGGCAGTATCGTCATGGGTAAATTTCTGGCCGCCTTCTCGGTCTACGGCATCGCCGTGTTATCTACCATCATTTACGCCATTTATACCTTGATCTTTTCTTCCATCAGCCTGTCGGTCGTGATCGGCGGCATGATCGGTCTGCTCCTGTACGGCGCCCTGTTCATCGCCATCGGCACCTTCATTTCCTCGCTCACCGACAGTCAGGTCGTGGCCGCGATCGCCACCTTCTGTTCCCTGTTCTTCCTATACATTGCCGAAAGTTTTATTTCTTATATTCCCAACTCCACCGTGACCAACATCCTCTACTGGCTGGCGCTTGACAGCAAATATAATCAGATCTCGCAAGGTCTGCTCAGCATCGGCCATCTGGTCTATTTTCTGAGTCTGACCGCATTATTCCTCTTCCTCACCATTCGCGTGGTCGAGAAAAAGAGATGGGCGTAAAGGAGGGTTTACCGATGAAATTTCCTCAACTGAAAACCTCATCCAAGTACAAACTCACCTCTTGGGTCTATATCGCGATCGTGGCCGTTATCCTGATCGTGATCAACATTGCGGCCAACCTCTTCCCCGCCCAGATCGACTTTACGGCGAAAAAGACCTTCTCGCTCACCGGCGAATGCAAGGCTATGCTCGATACGGTAAAAATGCCCGTTGAGATCGTCGTTTGTCATGACCGTATCAACTTCTCCCAGAGTATCTACACAGCCAATATCGCCCAAACCGTGGAAAATATGGCCGAATATTCTGAGTATATTGATGCCACCTTCATGAGCGTGGACAAAAATCCTGCCCTCAAAGAGCAGTACCCGACCGACTCCCTCTCCACTTCCAATATCATAATCAGACTCAAAGACGATCCTAAACATTATCGTATCGTCAATATCGAAAACATGTTTGAGACCGACAGTACCGGCACGACTATTACCGAATCCAAAGTGGAATATACGCTGGCCAACGCCATCGACTATGTCATCCGCACCGACTTCCCTGTGCTGTACTATACCACCAACCACATGGAAGACACTCCCGGCGATTTCATTAATCTGCTGACGGGCAATAACTATACGGTAAAACCCATCAATCTGATCGCCAACGACCTGCCCGAGGATGCCGACTACCTGTTCCTGTTCAATCCCAAGACCGACTTTTCGGGACTGGAGATCAACAAGATCGAGTCGTTCCTGAGCAACGGCGAACAGTACGGTAAAAACCTCTTCGCCTTCATGTCCCCCGAGCAGACTGAACTACCCAACCTCGAAAAATTGTTCGGCGAATGGGGCTTGGCGCTGGGCGACGGCTATTTGTATAACACCAACTACTCCACCGACAGCCAGTACAATTCCATGATGCTGGCCTACGGCGACCTCGACGCCGCCGGTACCCTCTATAATTCTTTGAGCATCTTAACCGAGCAGGTGCGTCCGGTGCAGACCCTGTTTGCCTCGCGCGACTATTCCAGCACCACCTCTCTGCTCAACGCCCCGCCCTATACCCAGCAGGTCACGCAGGTGTCCGAGCAGAAAAACCCGCAAACCGACCCATCTTATTCCGGTTCGGTCATGGCCATGGGTACGCGATATGTCAAGAGTACCAACATCCAATCCCATGTCGTTGTCAGCGGCTCGTATAAGCTGATTGACGATGCGCATCTGGATTCAGCGCTGGGCAATGCCGCCTATATGGCGCAGATCATCAACTATTTGGATGCCGACAGTTCCAAACTCTTCATCTTCCCCAAGAATATGGAGGTTTCCCTGCTCGACTTCCCCGATAACTCAGCCAAAGTTGCCGCACTCGTCATTTTTGCCATTGCCATTCCCTTAGTGCTGGCTGCTCTGGGCACCTATGTCTTTATTCGTCGGAGGAACAAATAATGCAGACCAAACGCATCCTCATCGCCGGTATTGTACTGATTCTGGTCGTAGTGGCCACCATCATTACCGTCGGACTCATGCCCCGCGACAAGGATAACAACATCGTATCCCCCGCCTGGGTGGTAGCCGTTGAAGAACAGCGGGTCGCTAAAATTGAAGTCACCAATACTCACGGCAGTTACACCGCCACCTTTGATAACGGTGTGAATGTAGAGGGTTTGGCGGGATACCCGCTCAGCGACAGCGTAAAGGGTAATATGCGCGCTGCCGCCGGTTCGGTCCATGCCTACGATACGGTGGAGCGCTCGGTGAGTGAACCGTCCAAATACGGCTTTCCCAATCCCACCGCCACCGCAACCGTGACCGATATCGAGGGCAAAACTACCCATATCACCGTCGGTAGCGAAATGCCAAACGGCACGGCCTACTACGTCATGAACGATAGCAGTAACCACGTCTATGCCGTAGAGTCCGACTATCTGCTCTACGTGTTGGCCGACAAGGAAAGTTTTCTGAGCAAACAGATCACTTCCATTCCCGCCGACACCGCCTATATGGTCGATTATGTCAAGATCACCAAACAGGGACAGCCTTACCTGCATATCGTGTCCATGGAAGAAGATGAGCCCGTTCATTACAACTCCAACCACCTGTATAAAATGATCTACCCCTATCAGGGGCTGGGTCGGGATGTCAATATCGTATCCTATCTGGAAACCGCTTGCAACCTCACCGCCACCACCATTCAACATCTGGGGATCGATACCCAATCCTTGGCGGAATACGGTTTGGCACAACCACCCATCGTTGTGGAATACCTCTATAACGGACAGGTCACCCGCCTCTATTGCAGTGAGCCGGTCAACGGATTTTGCAATGTCTATGCTGAGAACGGCAATATTATCTATTCCGTTCTGGCACAAAAACTCAAACTGATGAATTTTGATGCCCTCGACTTTGTAACCCCCTACCAGTTTGAACGAGACATCAACGAAGTCGAACGCATCCTGATTCAGACCAAGACCGAAAGCTTCACCTACCATATCAAAGTCGAAAACGGAAATACCACCGCCTCGTTGGACAATACCCCCCTTATCTCTGATGCCTTTGAACGCTTCTACGACCTGCTCACCACTTCCGAACTGATCGGCGTGGCCGATAAACCGTCGGGAAGCCCGACCCTTACCATGACCTTCCGCTATCACGCCGCCACCGGCATGAAAAACGATACCGTAACCTTTACCTATATCGACGAACGCACCTACTTTATAGAGATTAACGGTCAGGGTAATTTCTATGTATCTTCCCTGTATGTCGATAAGGTGCTCGAATGTATCCCCAAACTTAACAGCGGACAGGACTTCAATACCAAATATTAAAAAAATAAGTACTCCCTTTGGAGTACTTATTTTGCTATATAGATATGTCTTGTCCCGTGATCCATACCCTGCCGTAGAATCGTACCGAATCCCGCCGTATTCAGCAGCAAGCGAATCTGCTCATCCCGATACATCCGCTCGTAAATGATGTCGGTTCGGCGCTCATATTGCTCCCCTTTTGGGGTAAATACATCTACGGTGAATTGACAAATCTCCCGCTTCTCGTCATACTCGTTCTCCCAAGCGGCAAGCGCACCCGCTTTGCGGAAAATATAACTGTTATCCCCGTAAACTTCCCGAAACTTTTTCTCGGTGTTGATGTCAAAAACCAGCACCCCGCCCCGCCGTAACAACCGTCGGGCAGCGCAAAAGGTATCCAGTAGTTGATCCTCTCTTGTGATGTGGTTGACCACATCCAGAGAAGCGGTAATGGCATCAAAATCGCCATTCCCATCCACCTGCGGCAGGGTAGCCACCCGCCACTCGATCGGCAGCCCTACACTCTTTTCCTTGGCACAGGCAATCATATCGGCATCGGGATCGACCCCGCACACCTGCGCACCCGCACGGGCAAAGGTCAAAGCCAATCGCCCCGTGCCACAGCCAAGATCTAAGATCTTGCCGTCAGCCACGCCGAATGTTTGCAGGATGCGCCGATACCGACGCACAATCTTCTCGTGATAGTCCGGCTCAAAAAACCCGTCATACACACGGGATAACGCCTGATAACTCATGCTTTCCCTTCCATTCGATCCAATACCATGGTATACCCGTCACTGCCGTACTGCAAGCAACGGTTAACTCGGGTAATGGTAGCCGTGCTCGAATCGGTGCGCCGCACGATCTCGGTATAGGGCGTGCCGCTGCGCAGCAGTTTGGCGATCTCCAACCGCTGGGACAGGGCCTTGATCTCATTGACCGTACACAGATCGTCAAAAAAAGCCTCGATCTCCTCTACCGTCTTTAAGGATGCCAAGGCCTGAAACAGTTGCTCGGTCTCTTTATTTCTCAGCTTTTCATTCATCGTATCACCCTATATCATGGTATCACGGTAAAACAAAAAAGTCAATCCTCAAAAATCCTCTTGCCTATCTACAAAAAAGTATTATAATGGAAATGAGGTGATACCGTGAACCGATGCGTGATTCTCTGCGGCTATATCCAAGGCAACATTCGCCAAGCCGTATCCATACAATCCAATGACTATGTCATCTGCGCCGATGCCGGCCTCGATCTGGCATTGAAAGAGGGAATTTGCCCCCATCTGTATATCGGTGACGGCGATTCGGGACAATGCGTCTTTGACGGTCCCGCCATCCGCCTGCCTGTACGCAAAGACGATACCGACTTGATGGCCTGCGTCAAATACGCCATCAAGCAAGGCTACCGTGACCTTGTCATCGTCGGCGGGCTGGGCGGTCGGTTCGATCATTCGATCGCTTCCGTACAGACCCTCGCCTACGCTCTCGACCACGGTGCCTTTGCCCGCATCCTCGACCATGATACCGAGATCCTTTTGTGCCATGACCGCATCACCCTCCCCCGCCGTGACGGGTTTACCCTATCAGTCTTCGCCTTTGGCGGCGACTGCACGGGCGTTTCCTTGGTCGGCACCGCCTATCCGCTTGAAAATGCCTCCCTCTCCCCCGCTTTCCCATTAGGAGTCAGTAACGAGATCATCGCAGATAAAGCCATCATAAGCACCAAAACAGGCACCTTATTAGTGATTCGATCCCGTAATAGATAAAAATAAGCAGACCGAATGGTCTGCTTATTTTTTACCCGAAACGCAACCGCACACGCCGATCACGCATTTAGCGCCCGCCTTTCTCAATGTGCGGGCACATTCCCGAAGGGTAGCGCCTGTGGTATATACATCGTCAACCAGTACAATGGTTTTCCCTATTACCGCATCCGCTTCCATTACCCGATAGCAACCCTTGACATTGGCCGCTCTTGCCTTAGCGCTGACCTGCAAGGATTGTTTGGGATTATCCTTCCACTTTTCAAGCACCGACAGATAGGGGAATCCCTTGATCATCGCATACTGACGGGCGATCAGCTCGCTTTGGTTAAATCCTCGGTTTCGAAGCCGTTTGGCGCTTAAGGGTACGGGCGTCACATAGTCGGCATCCCGCAATCCCGACACCTGTTCCAGATCGGCCATTGCCCGCGCAAAATGCACCGCCGCACTTTTATGCCGATGAAATTTCAGTGCCTTCGCCGCCCGCTTCGCTGATCCGAAATAATAAAACGGCGCTCGCACGCAATACACATCCTGCCGTTTGCTGTTGGGGATCAACTTATATTTGTAACAATAGGGCAGATTTTCTTTACATTCCTTGCAGTATTCCCCTTCCTTTTCCACCAGATCCCCGCAGAACGGGCAGCGTGCAGGAAAGGCTATACCCATCAGCCATCGCCAGATCTTCCGTATTAGCAAAAATGATCCTCCAGTAAATAGCGCAATCCCGAGAATCGTTTGGTCTGCGTTTGATTCTCGATCATATCCTCAATCTTAGTCGGATCCCCCACGATCACCAACCGCTCCTTGGCACGGGTCATGGCCGTATACAGCAGGTTGCGATACAACAAATTGCGCGGCGAATCCACCACCGACAAAATCACACATTTAAATTCGCTGCCCTGACTTTTATGCACCGTCATGGCATAGGCAAAATCCAACTGATCCAGACAGGTAAAAGGGTAGTTGGCCGTCTTATCGTCGAACCGGATCTCCATGCACTCGGCATAGTTGTCGATGGCACGAATGATGCCGATATCCCCATTAAAGATACCCACACCCAGTTCCCCGCTTGGCGCACGATAGGTAATGTCGTAGTTATTTCGTATCTGCATCACCTTGTCCCCAACACGAAAACCATGCCGTCCCCACGGCTTCTCCGCCTTCTCGGGTGAGGGCGGATTGATGGCGGCACGCAAATGCTCATTGAGATTAACCGTACCGCACACACCGAGTTTAGAAAGGGAAATTACCTGAATATCCGAAAGCGGATCATACCCGTAAGTATTGACCAGCCGCCGCACCGCCAGATCGACGATCATGTGCGCCGCCGTCACCGGCCGCGTCTCTTTGATGAGAAAAGCATCCCGATCCTCTCCGACAAACCGTAACGGCTCTCCCCGTAGGATCCCGTGCGCATTGGATATGATCTGCGAATCGGCCGCCTGCCGAAATACGTGCGAAAGGGCAACCGTGTCTATCCGTCCCGAGGCAATGATATCCCCCAATATATTTCCCGGCCCTACCGGCGGCAACTGATCGGCATCCCCGACCAATACCAACCGACATCCGTCGGGCAATGCCCGCAATAACGCTTGCATCAAATCGGCATCGATCATCGATGCCTCGTCGCAAATCACGGCATCATACCGAAGCGGCTCGTCCTCGTTCTTGGCAAAGTGCGGTAAGGAATCACCGCTGTATTGCATTTCCAGCATGCGGTGAATGGTCTTGGCCTCATCCCCCGTCAACTCGGAAATGCGCTTAGCCGCCCGTCCCGTCGGCGCCGCTAAGGCATAGTTCACTCCCAACAACTGATACAGCGCAATGATGCCCGATAACGCCGTCGTCTTTCCCGTACCGGGTCCGCCGGTCAACACCATAACGCCGCTGCGCGCCGCCATGTCAATCGCACTCAACTGCTGCTCGTTAAAGTGCAAATTTAACTTTTTCTCTATCTGCGTGAGATGTTCAGGCCGATATTCGATAAACCGCCGCACATGGCTCTGCAGTCTGGCAATGCGCCATGCGCAGTATTGCTCGGCCTTATAATACCGCTCTAAATACACCGCATCCTTGTTACCGATCGGACGGTTATATAACAGTTCATCCGCGATCAGCTCATCCAACCGCCGTTCGATCACCGACTCCGGCATCTCAATCAACCGCGCCGTCATTTCCACCAAGGCCTCTCGCGGAATAAAGGTATGTCCCCCGCCGTAAGCGTTGCGATTTAGTACATATTTCATCGCCGAAGAAATACGAAGCGGACTGCTCTTGTCAAATTCCATGCGCGAAGCGATCTCATCGGCATCGGCAAAACTCACCCCGTCGATCATCTCGCACAAAATATAAGGATTGCATCGGATCACATCCTCCGATGCGCAGCCCCAACATTTCCACACCGCAAAGGCCACCGAAATGCTCACCCCGTACCGTTGCAGAAACAGGATCACCCGACGGATCCCGAACTGCTCCCGAAATGCCTGCGAGATCTTTTTAGCCTTAGCCTCGGTAATGCCGCGTACCCGCGCCAACTGTTCGGGCGCATTCTCGATCACTTCAAGGGTACGCTCGCCGAACAACTCAATAAATTTATCGGCCGTCTTCTCGCCCACGCCCTTGATGGCACCCGCCGCCAGATAAGCGCGGATCGCATCCACGGTGGTCGGCAGTTCCTTTTCATAGTTTTCCACCTGAAACTGCGACCCGTAATTGGGATGCTCCACCCATCGGCCGACAGCCGTAATGCGCTCCCCCGCCGTTATGTAAGGCATTGTCCCCACGACGGTGATCACATCTTCGGCTGTCCGCACCTCGATGATGGCGTATCCGTTTTCCTCATTTTTGAATATGACCGAGGACACCGTCCCCTGAATCTGTTCCTGTTGCGCCATGCTTCCGTTCCTTTTCAATCTGCAGATCAGGCACGCAAATTAAAAGTGCATCCACCTGCTCCTGCGTCAATCCTTTATCCAGCACCACTATCTGCGCTCGGCTGTTTCCACTCAGACATTGCTCGGCGATTCGCCCCACAACAAAGGGCAACATCGCATCATTTTCGACAGGATCCAGCTCCAGTGTCACACGCGAAACCGCCTGCGCCGATCCTCCGATGATCCAGTCCCGAATCTCCATGATTAAGTAGGCAATCCCAAGTGCCGCAAAAAATGACAGTATGATAATTCCGATCTGATCCATAAGTTTTCACCCCTTTTATCCTATGCGGAAAAGGGGTGAAATGTTTATTTCAATATTTCCAGAAGTTCCTGCGCCTTTGATGTGTCCTCCCACATCACGCCCAGATCCTCTCGCCCCATGTGCCCATAGGAGGACAACGGGGTAAAGATCGGCGAGCGCAATTTCAGTTCTTCAATAATGGCCGCCGGCCGCAGATCAAAGCAAGTCTTGACGGCCTTGGTCAAGCGCTCCTCATCCACCTTGCCTGTTCCAAAGGTATCTACCAGCACCGAAACCGGCTGCGCCACACCAATGGCGTAGGCCAACTGCACCTCGCAACGCTCAGCCAAACCCGCCTTAACGATCGTCTTAGCTACACGGCGCGCCGCGTAGGCCGAGGAACGGTCAACCTTGGTTGCATCCTTACCCGAGAATGCACCGCCGCCGTGACGTCCCATGCCGCCATAGGTGTCCACAATGATCTTTCGGCCCGTCAAACCCGAATCCCCGCACGGCCCGCCAATCACAAACCGTCCGGTCGGATTGACCAGAATACGGGCATTTGCAATCATCCTTTCGGGCAGGATCGGCTTGATCACTTCTTCAATAATCGATTCCCGAATTTCCGACAGATCCACATCGGCCGCATGCTGCGACGATACTACGATCGTGTCGATCGCAACCGGATGTCCATCTTCATAACGCACCGACACCTGCGTCTTGCCATCGGGGCGCAGATAAGGCAATATTCCCGATTTGCGCACATCCGTCAACCGCTTGGCCAGTTTATGCGCATAGGAGATCGGCATCGGCATCAGTTCAGGAGTCTCATTGCAGGCATAACCGAACATCATGCCCTGATCCCCTGCGCCGATATCATAACTGTTAGACTCTTTGGCTTCCAATGACTTATCCACACCCAGCGCAATATCGGGCGACTGCTTATCCAACGCCGTCAAAATGCCGCAGGTCGATGCATCAAAACCATACTCGCTGGAGGTGTAGCCGATCTCAGTAATGGCATGACGCACCAAGGCCGGAATATCTACCTGCGCCGAGGAGGTGATCTCTCCCATTACCAGCACCTGTCCCGTCGTAATGGCCGTCTCGCAAGCCACACGGGACATCGGATCTTGCGCGAGCATCGCATCCAGCACACTGTCCGAGATGCGGTCGCATATTTTATCGGGATGACCTTCGGTCACCGATTCAGATGTAAATAAATAGTTTCTCATTCCTTTTCTCCTTAAAAAAGCGCTCCTGTTACCAAGAGCGCTTGTAAAATCTTATCTATCGGACAATCGTCCGCAGGATTTAACACCTTGCCGCATCAGCAGGTTGTCGGGCTTCACAGGGCCAGTCCCTCCGCCGCTCTTTATAAGGATATTTATTTTTTATTATTGTAGTATATTCTACATGAATTGTCAAGTTATAGCCAATGAATTTTTTTTAAGGCTCGGCTAATGGGTTTATAAATCAGTAAGACAAGCACCGTATTGACCGCAGCCTTGATGGCATTGAAGGGCAAAATAGCGGTTGGGATCAACGGAAGCACCATTTCGGCGGTCATGTTCGTATACAGCAACGGTGTAATATATATATTTGCCGGAATAACAACAGCCACCATCGTCAAGCCGCCGACAAGCAAACCTATCAATGCCCCTTTAAAGGTCTTCCATTTTTGATAGATCAACCCCGACACAATGACGAAGGCACCACTGGCAAGAATATGCATCAAGCCGCCTATGATACCATCCGATGAGAAAACAAAGGCCTGTATGAGCGATGCGACAACAGTAACCAATAGCCCCCACCACGGACCGAGCAAAAAGCCCGACATCAGAATGGGAATATCACCGCCGTCAAGCACCAACCAAGGTGCGCTGGGAAGAATGGGGATACGGATAACCGCAATCAGCACCAGAGATAACGCCGACATAAGGCCAGCAACAGCAATCTTTTTGAGCGTTTGATTTTTTGCAGACATAATAAACTCCTTTTCTCGGCGAATAAAAAAACCGCCGACGAAAAGTCTGCGGGTAGCATTAAGGAAATCTTCTTCCATCCGGACTATACCGTCGGTCACGGAATCACACCGTGTCGTGCCCATAGGCTTGCAGACTTTACTGCCGGTGGGGAATCACACCCCGCCCCGAAGACTTAACATATGAAATTGGGAATTGCAGCAGTGGGTTGCCCCACTGCTGCAATAACAGATCAATTAGTCGTTGATAGCGGTAACAACGCCCGAACCAACGGTACGGCCGCCTTCACGGATAGCGAAGCGCAGACCTTCCTCGATAGCGATCGGGGTGATCAGTTCAACGTTCAGCTCAACGTTATCGCCGCCCTGGCACATCTGAACATCTTCAGGCAGGTTGATAACACCGGTAACGTCAGTTGTACGGAAATAGAACTGAGGACGGTAGTTGTTGAAGAACGGAGTATGACGACCGCCTTCTTCCTTGGTCAGTACATAAACGCTGCCCTTGAACTTGGTGTGGGGCTTGATGGTGCCGGGCTTAGCCAGAACCTGACCACGCTCAACTTCCTTACGCTGAATACCACGCAGCAAGCAACCGGCGTTGTCACCGGCCTCAACATAGTCGAGAACCTTATGGAACATTTCCATGGAGGTAACAACGGTCTTGCGGATTTCATCGGTCAGACCAACGATTTCAACTTCATCGCCGGGCTTGAGCTGGCCGCGCTCAACACGACCGGTAACAACAGTACCACGACCCTGAATGGTGAATACGTCCTCAACAGGCATCAGGAAGGGCATGTCAGCCTTTCTGTCAGGAGTGGGGATATACTCGTCAACCTGAGCCATCAGCTCAACGATCGGAGCATAAGCGGCATCGGAAGGATCGTTGGAAGCGCACTCCAGAGCAGCCAGAGCGGAACCCTTAACGATGGGAATATCGTCGCCGGGGAAGTCGTAGCTGGAGAGGAGGTCACGGATTTCCATCTCAACCAGTTCGAGCAACTCTTCGTCGTCAACCTGGTCAACCTTGTTCATGAAAACAACGATGGAAGGAACGCCAACCTGACGGGCGAGCAGGATGTGCTCACGGGTCTGGGGCATCGGGCCGTCAGCAGAAGAAACGACGAGGATAGCGCCGTCCATCTGAGCAGCACCGGTGATCATGTTCTTAACGTAGTCAGCATGTCCCGGGCAGTCAACGTGAGCATAGTGACGGTTGTCAGTCTCATACTCAACGTGAGCCGTGTTGATGGTGATACCACGCTCTCTCTCTTCGGGAGCCTTATCGATGTTGGCATAGTCCTCGAACTGTGCCTGACCCTTCAGAGACAGAACCTTGGTGATTGCAGCGGTCAGAGTGGTCTTACCATGGTCAACGTGACCAATGGTGCCGATGTTTACATGCGGCTTATTTCTTTCAAATTTAGCCTTTGCCATTGTAGTTTCCCCTTTCTTAGGTGAAATTTTTATTTTTTATAAAACGGATACAAAATTATTTCTGGGCACGCTTGCCGATGATCTCTTCCTGGATGGACTTAGGCACTTCCATATAGTGACTGGGCTCCATCGAGTACTGGCCACGGCCCTGAGACTTGGAACGAAGATCGGTAGCATAACCGAACATGCAGGCCAGAGGTACATTCGCAGTGATCTGCTTAGCACCCGAAACCTGATCGAGGCTGACGATCTGTCCACGTCTGGAGTTAAGGTCGCCGATAACGTCGCCCATGTATTCTTCAGGAACAACAACTACGACCTTCATGATCGGCTCGGTCAGAACCGGATCAGCCTTACGCATAGCCTCCTTAAAGGCCATCGAACCGGCGATCTTAAAGGCAGACTCGGAAGAGTCAACCTCATGGTACGATCCATCATACAGCGTAACCTTGCAGTCTACTACATTGTAGCCGGCAAGAACACCGGTCTTGGTCGCACCTTGAATACCGGCGTCAACCGCAGGGATGTATTCCTTGGGAATCGCACCACCGACGATCTTGTTGACAAACTCGTATCCCTTACCGGGCTCGTTGGGCTCCAGCGTGATCTTAACGTGACCGTACTGACCCTTACCACCCGACTGACGGGCATACTTCATATCCACATCGGCCGACTTGCGAATGGTCTCCTTGTAGGAAACATGGGGTTTACCCACATTCGCTTCTACACGGAACTCACGCAGCAGACGGTCAACGATGATCTCCAGATGGAGCTCACCCATGCCGGCGATGATGGTCTGACCCGTCTCTTCGTCGGTGTAGGTGCGGAAGGTCGGGTCTTCTTCAGCCAAACGGGCCAAAGCAAGTCCCATCTTTTCCTGACCGGCCTTGGTCTTGGGCTCGATAGCTACACGGATAACAGGATCCGGAAATTCCATCGATTCCAGAATAACTTCAGCCTTCTCGTCGCACAGCGTATCACCGGTGGTGGTGTTCTTCAGGCCAACCGCAGCGGCGATGTCGCCGGCATAGACCTCTTCCACATCCTCACGGTGGTTGGCGTGCATACGCAGGATTCTACCAAAACGCTCTTTATTCTGCTTGGTAGAGTTGTATACGCCGGAACCGGTCTTGATCTGACCGGAGTAAACTCTGAAGAAGCAGAGCTTACCGACAAAGGGGTCGGTCGCAATCTTGAATGCAAGTGCAGAGAACGGCTCTTTGTCATCCGACTTACGCTCGGTCTCCTCGCCTTCGGGAGTCGTACCCTTGATGGCGGGAACATCGATCGGAGACGGCATATAATCAACAATAGCATCCAGCAACTTCTGTACGCCCTTGTTACGGTAAGAGGTACCGCAGCATACCGGAACGATCTCATTGTCGATGGTAGCCTTACGGATAGCCGCCTTGAGTTCGTCAATGGTGATCTCCTCATCCATGAGGAACTTCTCCATCAGCACGTCATCGTGAGAGCAAACCTCTTCAACGAGAAATGCACGATACTCTTGGGCCTTCTCCAGCATATCGGCAGGAACTTCTTCCACGCGCATATCCTTACCCAGCTCGTCATAATAGACATCCGCCTTCATTTCGAGCAGGTCGATCACGCCGCGGAACTGCGCTTCCGAACCGATAGGAAGCTGAATGGGAACGGGATTGCACTTGAGGCGTTCCTTCATCATGTTGACTACATTATAGAAGTCAGCACCCATAATGTCCATCTTGTTAACATAGGCCATACGGGGTACACGATAGTTGTTAGCCTGGCGCCATACCGTTTCGGACTGGGGCTCAACACCACCCTTAGCACAAAGAACGGTCACCGAACCGTCAAGAACACGCAGGGAACGCTCAACCTCAACAGTGAAGTCCACGTGACCCGGAGTGTCAATGATGTTGATTCTGTGATCTTTCCAGAAACAAGTGGTAGCGGCGGAGGTAATGGTAATACCACGCTCCTGCTCCTGCTCCATCCAGTCCATGGTGGCGGTACCGTCATGGGTATCACCGATCTTGTAGTTTACACCGGTATAGTACAAAATACGCTCGGTGGTGGTAGTCTTACCAGCATCGATATGCGCCATAATGCCTATATTACGGTATTTACTGATCTCATGGGTTCTAGGCATGGTTTTTCTCCTTCATCCAAAGCA
The DNA here is from genome assembly GCA_045594545.1 of Eubacteriales bacterium. Taxonomy (GTDB): domain Bacteria; phylum Bacillota; class Clostridia; order Oscillospirales; family UMGS1783; genus CAKSHC01. The sequence goes on from JAZNYQ010000028.1 coordinate 15,558, forward strand.
CTAGGCCGCCATTACCAACGGTAATGAGCGAAAGCCTTGTTTGCTTCGGCCATCTTGTGTGTGTCGTCTCTCTTCTTGATGGCGCCGCCGGTTTCGTGCAGGGCGTCAACGATCTCGTTAGCCAGTCTTTCCTTCATGGTACGCTCGCTTCTGGCGCGAGAGTAGTTGGTCAACCAACGCAGACCGAGAGTCTGGCGACGCTCAGGGCGCACTTCCATAGGAACCTGGTAGGTGGCACCACCAACACGTCTGGCCTTAACTTCCAGAACAGGCATGATGTTTTCCATCGCCTGCTCAAAAGCTTTCAACGGATTTTCGCCGGTCTTCTCACCGACAATGTCGAATGCTTCGTACACGATCTTCTGTGCAACACCCTTCTTGCCATCCAGCATGATGCTGTTGATCAGACGGGTAACCAGTTTGCTGTTGTACACGGGATCGGGCAGAACATCTCTTTTCGAAATTTGACCTCTTCTAGGCACTTTTCTTCCCTCCTTCACATGAAATGCTCTCATAGGTACTCGAAAGTAGATTCTTCCGTCAGTGCTCTGAAAAGGCTTTTATATATAAAGCCAACAAAGCACTAAATTGTTTTGTCGCCTACGAAATTACTTGGACTTCTTGGGACGCTTGGCACCGTACTTGGATCTACCCTGTAAACGGTTAGCCACGCCCTGCGCGTCAAGAGTACCGCGGATGATGTGGTAACGTACACCCGGAAGGTCTCTGACACGGCCGCCTCTGATCAGAACAACGCTGTGCTCCTGCAGATTGTGGCCGATACCGGGAATGTAGCTGGTAACTTCGATACCGTTGGTAAGACGTACACGAGCAATCTTACGCAGGGCCGAGTTAGGCTTCTTCGGAGTGGTGGTCTTAACACCGGTGCAAACACCGCGCTTCTGAGGAGAAGACTGCTTGGTGGGTTTCTGCTTAAGCGTGTTCATTCCCTTGTTCAGAGCGGGAGCTACCGACTTCTTGACCGACACCTCTCTACCGGTTCTGACGAGCTGGTTAAAGGTTGGCATATCGCACCTCCTTCTTAAATTTTCTTAAATCTATGATAAATAAATTTAAGTCTCGCTTAATACTGCGCACGCGCTGGCCCCAACGGCAATGCCTGCCGCCGCGCCGAGCTGACGCATACTGTCGACCTGTATGCATTCGATTCCCGCCGCCTTGCAGGCCGCCTCGATCTGTGCACACACGTCCGGTTGCGCGTCCTTGGCCATGTAAACTGTCTTGGCTTTTCCGTTTTGTATGGCACGCAGCGTTTGTTTGCGCCCCGTTACCACAGTATTCTTATCAAAACGGTCCAACAACATACAGTTCACCCCAGTCACGCACGCAGTATATTATACCTTTTTTTCAGTTGAAAGTCAATACTCTACATCAATGATTTCGGGTTCTTTCTCGACTTTTTCAACCAAATCGACCTCACGGTACTGTTTCAGACCCGTACCGGCCGGAATCAACTTACCGATAATGACATTTTCCTTCAAACCGATCAGCGGATCGCTCTTACCGCAGATAGCCGCCTCGGTCAATACACGGGTAGTCTCTTGGAAGGATGCGGCAGACAGGAAGGAATCGGTCGCCAAGGAAGCCTTGGTAATACCGAGCAACGTCTGCTCACCAACCGCCTCACGCAAGCCTTCTTCACCCGCCGCTATGCGCGCACGCACCTTGGCATTGGCTTCATCCAGCTCACTGCGGTCCACCACGCGTCCCGCCAGAATATCGGTATCCCCCGCATCCGCTACACGGATCTTTTTCATCATCTGACGAACAATGACCTCAATGTGCTTATCGTTGATATCAACACCCTGTAAACGGTATACACGCTGAACTTCCTTGATCAGGTAGTTCTGCACCGCTTCGGTACCGAGAATCTCCAGAATATCATGCGGGTTGGCCCAACCTTCGGTCATCTCACCGCCCTTGGCGATCTCCTGTCCGTCGGTCACGCGCACACGCACACCGTACGGAATCACGTAGCTGCGCTCATCCAGTTCTCCGCCCTCATTGGAGGTAACGGTAACCACCTTGTTGTTCTTCACTTCTTCGATCGAAACCTTACCGGCGATCTCGGACAGCATGGCCATCGTCTTCGGCTTTCTCGCCTCAAACAATTCCTCAACACGAGGCAGACCCTGCGTAATATCGCTACCGGCAACACCACCGGTATGGAAGGTTCTCATCGTCAGCTGCGTACCGGGCTCACCGATCGACTGCGCGGCAATAATACCAACAGCCTCACCGGCATTGACCGGCTTGCTGGTTGCCAGGTTCAGACCGTAGCACTTGGAGCAAACGCCGTACTTGCTCTTACAGGTGAGCAGCGAACGAATGCGTACACGGGTAATGCCCGCCGCAATGATCGCCTTGGCATCTTCTTCGGTCAGCAATGTGTTGCGCTCGTAGAGCACTTCACCCGTCTGCGGATGCACCACAGGCTCAGAGGTGTAACGGCCAACCAAACGGTCGGTAAAGCTCTCAATGCGTTCACTGCCGTCACGGATCTCTTCAACCCAGATGCCCTCTTCGCAACCGCAATCGTCCTCACGAATGATCACTTCCTGCGCTACGTCAACCAGACGTCTGGTCAGATAACCCGAGTCAGCCGTACGCAAAGCGGTATCAGCCAAGCCCTTACGAGCACCTCTGGAAGAAATGAAGTATTCCAGTACGTTCAAGCCCTCGCGGAAGTTGGAACGAATCGGAATGTCGATTGCCTTACCCGAAGTATTCGCCATCAAACCACGCATACCGGCCAACTGACGGATCTGGTTAATACTACCACGAGCACCCGAATTGGCCATCATGTTGATGGGGTTGAACTGGCTTAAGTTGTCCTGCAACGCCTTGGTAACCTGCTTGGTCGTATCATCCCACAACCCGATTACCAGACGGTAACGCTCCTCTTCCGAGATCAGGCCGCGGCGGAAGTTGCGCGTAATTACGTCAACCTTCTTCTCCGCTTCGGCAATCAGCTCTTTCTTCGCTTCCGGCACCTCAATGTCGGCAACCGACATGGTGATGGCACCCTTGGTCGAATACTTGAAGCCCTTAGCCTTGATGGTATCGATCATCTCGGCCGCCTCGGCAATACCGTGAACCTTGATGCAGCGATCAATGATGATACCCAGCTGCTTCTTGGTGCACAGCGCGTCAATTTCCAGATCCAGCACATGCTCAGGATCGCTACGGTCAACAAATCCCAGATCCTGCGGCAGATCTTCGTTAAATATGATCTTACCAACCGTCGTTTCAATAATACGGCTGATGGTCTCCCCGTTGATCTCCTTGGTCAGACGAACCTTGATGGGCGCGTGCAGATGCACATGCCCCGCATCATACGCCATCATCGCCTCGTTCACACCGGAGAAAATACTGCCGGCCCCCTTCTTTTCGGGGTTAACACAGGTCAGGTAATAGGAACCCAATACCATGTCCTGCGTAGGCACGGTAACCGGCTTACCGTCCTGCGGCTTGAGCAGATTGTTAGCCGACAGCATCAAGAAGCGAGCTTCCGCCTGCGCTTCGGTAGACAGAGGCACGTGAACGGCCATCTGGTCACCGTCAAAGTCGGCGTTAAATGCCGTACATACCAGAGGATGCAGTTTGATGGCACGGCCTTCTACCAGAACCGGCTCAAACGCCTGAATACCCAAGCGGTGCAACGTCGGGGCACGGTTGAGCAGGATCGGGTGATTCTTGATCACCGATTCCAACGCATCCCATACGCCCTCATTGGCACGCTCGACCATCTTCTTGGCATTCTTAATGTTCTTAGACACATCCATCTCCACAAGCTTCTTCATGACGAAGGGCTTGAAGAGTTCAAGAGCCATCTCTTTCGGCAGACCGCACTGATAGATCTTCAGTTCCGGACCGACAACAATAACCGAACGGCCCGAATAGTCCACACGCTTACCCAACAGGTTCTGACGGAAACGGCCCTGCTTACCCTTGAGCATATCCGACAGCGACTTGAGCGGACGGTTGTTCGGCCCGCTGACCGCACGGCCGCGACGACCGTTATCGATCAAAGCGTCAACCGCCTCCTGCAACATACGTTTCTCATTGCGAACAATGATCTCGGGCGCATGCAGTTCCAACAATCTCTTTAGACGGTTGTTGCGGTTGATGACACGACGGTACAAGTCATTCAGGTCACTGGTGGCAAAACGTCCGCCGTCGAGCTGAACCATCGGACGAATATCGGGCGGAATAACCGGCAAAACGGTCAGAATCATCCATTCCGGACGGTTGCCCGAAATACGCAGAGCCTCGACTACGTCCAAACGCTTAAGCAGTCTGGTACGCTTCTGTCCCGAAGCCCCTTCCAATTCCTCTTTCAACTCGGCCGACAAAGCATCTAGGTCGATCTCTTCCAACAACTGTTTGATGGTCTCCGCACCCATACCGGCATGGAAATCATCCTCGTACTTCTCTTTGAGATCCTGATACTCTTTCTCGGTCAGCACCTGACACTTGCTGATCTCGGTAATGTCCTCGCTGACCCAGGTCACGATATACGCACTGAAATACAGGATACGCTCCAGTACACGCGGCGAAATATCGAGAACCAGACCTAAACGGGACGGAATTCCCTTGAAATACCAGATGTGCGAAACCGGCGCCGCCAGTTCAATATGACCCATGCGCTCACGGCGCACCTTGGCCAACGTGATCTCAACACCGCAGCGTTCGCAGATCTTGCCGTTGTAGCGCAACTTCTTATACTTTCCGTAATGGTATTTTTAGTCCTTGGTAGGCCCGAAAATACGCTCGCAGAACAAACCGTCACGCTCCGGCTTGAGGGTTCTGTAGTTGATCGTTTCCGGCTTCTTGACCTCGCCGTGCGACCACGAACGGATCATATCGGGAGAAGCAAGACCGATCTTGATGGAATCAAATTCATTAAATTCTGTACTCATCCAATCACTCCCTTACATCATGTCGGAATCGTCGAACATGTTCGCCATGGCATCCGAACCGAAAATATCATCGGCCGCCGCTTCCCCATCCTCGTTGTCGAAGATGAAGCTGGCACCCAACTCCGCCTCGTCCACATCAGGCGCAGCAAAGTTATCCGATACATCAAGATCAATACCATGACCCTCGTCCTCGATCGGCTGACTCAGATCAATTTCCTCATTGTCCTTGGACAGAACCTTAACATCCAAGCCCAACGACTGCAATTCCTTGATCAATACCTTGAAGGATTCGGGAATACCCGGTGTGGGGATATTCTGTCCCTTAACGATCGCTTCATAGGTCTTGACACGGCCCACCACGTCATCCGACTTAACCGTCAGAATCTCCTGCAAGGTGTAAGCCGCACCGTAGGCTTCCATAGCCCAAACTTCCATCTCACCGAAACGCTGACCGCCAAACTGAGCTTTACCACCCAGAGGCTGCTGCGTTACCAGCGAGTACGGACCGGTCGAACGGGCGTGGATCTTATCATCAACCAAGTGCGACAGCTTCAGATAATACATGTAGCCAACCGTAACATCCTGATCGAAATATTCACCCGTACGTCCGTCACGGAGTTTTACCTTACCGTTCGGATTGTATCCGGCCAATTCCAAGGCCTTGAAAATATCCTGCTCATTGGCACCGTCAAAGACCGGTGTCGCAATCTTAATGCCGAGCGCCTTAGCCGCATACGCCAGGTGCACTTCCAGCACCTGACCGATGTTCATACGGGAGGGAACGCCCAGCGGGTTGAGTACGATATCCAACGGCGTACCGTCATCGAGGAAAGGCATATCTTCCTGCGGCAAAATGCGGGAAATAACACCCTTGTTACCGTGACGGCCGGCCATCTTGTCACCAACCGACAGTTTACGCTTCTGCGCAATATACACACGGATCACCTTGTTAACACCCGGCGACAGTTCGGTGCTGTTCTCGCTGGTAAACACCTTAACGTCAACAACCGTACCGTATTCGCCGTGCGGTACACGCAAGGAGGTGTCACGCACCTCTCTGGCCTTTTCACCAAAGATAGCACGCAGCAAACGCTCTTCCGCCGTCAGCTCGGTCTCACCCTTCGGGGTAACCTTACCAACCAAAATATCACCCGCACGTACCTCAGCACCAATGCGGATAATACCGTTTTCATCCAGATCCTTCAAAGCATCTTCCGATACGTTCGGGATCTCACGGGTAATCTCTTCGCTGCCAAGCTTAGTCTCACGGGCCTCCTGCTCATATTCTTCAATATGAATGGAAGTGTATACGTCTTCCTTCACCAAGCGCTCAGAGATCAAAACGGCGTCCTCGTAGTTATAACCCTCCCAGGTCATAAAGCCGATCAGCGCGTTTTTACCCAGAGCCAACTCACCGTTGTCGGTCGAAGGACCGTCCGCCAGCACTTCGCCCTTGACGATCGTCTGACCGATGTTCACGATCGGACGCTGATTGATACAAGTGCCTTGGTTGGAACGCATAAACTTAGTCAGCGGATAGGTGTCGATCGTGCCGTCTTCACACAGCACCTCGATCTTCTTGGCCGACACGTCGTTGATGACACCGCCGCGACGGGCCACCACGCAAACACCCGAGTCAACAGCCGCCTTGTACTCCATACCCGTGCCGACGATCGGCGACTCGGTACGAATCAGAGGCACAGCCTGCCGCTGCATGTTCGAACCCATCAGCGCACGGTTGGCGTCATCGTTCTCGAGGAACGGGATCATAGCCGTAGCGATGGATACCAGCATCTTCGGGGAAATATCTACATAATCTGCCTTCTCGGCTTCCACTTCGAGAATGTCGTTGCGGTAGCGAGCGGCAACCTTCTTGTTGACAAAACGACCGTTCTCATCGATCGGCTCATTGGCCTGAGCCACGATGAAATTATCCTCACGGTCAGCCGTCATATACTCGACTTCTTCGGTCACGATACCCGTTTCCTTGTCAATGCGGCGGTAGGGCGCCTCAATGAAGCCGTACTCGTTGATACGGGCAAAGGAAGACAGGTAGGAAATCAGACCGATGTTCGGACCTTCAGGAGTCTCAATCGGGCATACACGTCCGTAGTGCGAATAGTGAACGTCACGCACTTCAAAAGAAGCACGGTCACGAGTCAAACCGCCGGGACCGAGGGCCGACAGACGGCGCTTATGAGTCAGTTCGGTCAGAGGGTTGGTCTGATCCATAAACTGAGACAGCGGCGAAGAACCGAAGAACTCACGGATGGCGGCAATCACCGGTCTGGTGTTCACCAGCGCCGACGGCGTCACGATCTCGGAATCTTGAATGTTCATGCGCTCGCGGATGCTTCTCTCCATACGGGCAAACCCGATGCGGAACTGGTTCTGCAACAGTTCGCCAACACTGCGGATACGACGGTTACCCAGATGATCAATGTCATCGTCGGTACCGATATTGAAGTCCAGCCCCAACATGTAGTTAACCGAAGCAAAAATATCTTCGGGCAACAGATACAGCGGAATCAACTCGTCATGACGGGCGATCAACTGTTTCTCGATCTCTTCTTCGGTCTCGCAGGACTCCATGATCTCCTGCAGTACGGAGAAGCGCACCATCTCATTGATACCGGTCTTCTCGGCATCAAAGGTGATAAACTTGGAAGCATCGACCATGCTGTTGCTGAAGAACTTCAGTTCCGTTCCCTCAACGTCCACGTAAACGGTGTCCACACCGTTATCCTGAATGGTCATGGCCTGCTCTTTGGTCAAAATGGTGCCGGCCTCAAAAAGGACCTCACCGGTCAGCGGCGCAATCACGTCCTGGCTCAAAGTCAAGCCGGGCAGACGCTCGCCCAGCGCCAGCTTCTTGTTGTACTTGTAACGGCCGACACGGGTCAGGTCATAGTTGCGGCCGTTAAAGATCATGTTGTTGATAAAGGTCTCGGCACTGTCCACCGTCGGCGGCTCACCGGGACGAAGCTTCTTATAGAGTTCAAACAGAGCCGACTGATAATCGTCGGTGCTGTCCTTCTCCAAAGTCGCCATGATTTTGGGCAGATTGCCGAAGGTATCGATGATCTGCTCATTGGTATGCAAGCCCAGCACACGCAACAATACGGTTACGGGAATCTTGCGGTTCTTGTCTACACGGGTATAAACAATATCGTTGGAATCGGTTTCATACTCGATCCACAAACCACGGTTGGGCATAACGGTACCGGTAAAGAGTTTCTTACCGCTCTTATCGTACTGCGTACCGAAATACACGCCGGGCGAACGGACCAACTGAGACACCACGACACGCTCGGCACCGTTAATAACAAAGGTACCGGTCTCGGTCATTAGCGGCACATCGCCGACAAAAATGTCCTGCTCCTGAATCTCGCCGGTCGTCTGATTGGTCAGGCGAACCTTCACGCGCATCGAAGCCGAATAGGTCGCATCTCTTTCTTTACATTCTTCAACGGTATATTTCGGCGTTTCATCAATGGTGAAACTGACATAGTCGAGCACAAGGTTTCCCGTGTGATCCACTACGCCCGAAGCATCGTTGAGCACTTCCTGCAATCCCTCTTTAATAAAGAGATCATAGGATTTTTTCTGTACTTCGATAAGATAAGGCATCTCCTGAACTTCCTTGATCTTAGCGAAACTCACCCGCTGGTTATTGCCCAGCGTAACCAGGTGAGCGCCCAGTACTGACGGGTCTACTTTTTGCAGCATAACAAGCAATCACTCCTTCATTTTTGTGAAAAGCATTTGATATACTACACCTACTACTTGACCTTTTCCCGATACTGTGCTATAATCCACAATAAGCGAAATGCGTATGATAGGCAGTATAATATCAATTTAGCATTTTATCACTAATTCAAGGGCTTGTCAATATCTTTTTACAAAAAAAGGGAATGCAGTTTTTCTGCATTCCCTTTTACTTAATTGTATCGCTTCCCTGTCCTTAGGTTAATTGCTTCCTGTCTTTTTTTGCTTTACTGTTAAAACTGCTGCTCCAAATAATACACTCAACGAAGCAAGACTAATCCAAGGAATGGGGAAGAAATCACCGGTGTTTGGATTGTTATCCTCTGGCTCAGCACTTATCTTTTCTATACCGACAAAAGTATAGTAACTGAAACCGGAAGCTTCAAAAGAAGCAAATCCTTGGTTCAGAGAGAACGGAATCAGTTCAACCGTTCCGTCATCTTTTACATGGATCAATTTCAAATTCTCGAACTTCTCAACCATACCCGAAGGAACCGGAATAGTGACCTTTACCTTACCCTCTAATTTGAATTCCTCGTCCTGAATGATTTCGCCATTTGTGGCAGTCTCACGCAAAATAAACTTCATGTCAAAAACTGCGGCAAGCTTATGATTCTTAACTTCCTCTTTAAGCGTGCCAATGGCAGATTGAATATCCTTCTTCTCTTCTTCAGGAATAGCATTTAACACTTCATTGGCAAAGAATACAACACTCTCATTAATATTGCTTTCGCCAACAATCTCAATGGTAACCGAATCCATGCCTTCAATTTTATCTTCCTTGATTTCCGATACTAACTTACCGGTCTCAACTGTAAAATTGTTACCACAATTCTCACAAGTGCCAACCTTCTCACCCGTTGCTTCTGTGGTAGCCTCTTTCGATATTTCCCATTCGTTAATCACATGAGGAAGTTTTTCAATACTCTTACCATCAGCAATTTTCTCACCGCACGACTTGCAATGCGTATCTCCGGTATATCCCTCAGCATCACATGTCGCATCAAGTACCTTCTTGATTTCCGTACCTCCGATATGATTATCAGCATCCACGCTGCCATACTCAAATGTTTCAGTGGCAGATGCAAGATCGCACATGCTGCAATTCTTATAATATACAGCCTTGTCCACGCAAGTAGCCTTAGCCTTAAGATATTTCGCATCAGCTACCTGCTCACTGTAATCATGTTCAGCAAGCGCACCATAGGCAGTTTCGCATACCGAGCACTTTGCCTTCTGCTTACAGGTGGCACTACCTCCGACATGCTCATCCATATCCTTCTTTTCTCCGCAAACACCACATTCATGCCAGTGACTTGTTCCATTGGCAGTCCATTCGCTTTCCCATGTGTGAGTAATCTCACGCTCATCATCGCAAACGTTGCAATCTACATCACAAGTATTGTCATAAACATGATCAGCTGGCGTGCGAGTAGCACCGCAAACATTACAATCAGCATCGCAGGCATTGTCATACACATGATCCGCCGGCGTGCGAGCATCACCGCAAACATTGCAATCGGCATCGCAGGCATTGTCATACACATGATCCGCCGGTTTGCGAACAGCACCGCAGACATTGCAGTCGGCGTCGCAGGCGTTATTATAGACATGATCGGACGGGGTACGCCCATGCGTACATTCGTTGCAGTCGGCATCACAATCATTATCATAGATGTGATCAGACGGCGTGCGAGTAGCACCGCAGACATTGCAGTCAGCATCGCAGGCATTGTCATAAACATGATCAGCCGGTGTGCGAACAGCACCGCAGACATTGCAGTCGGCGTCGCAGGCGTTATTATAGACATGATCGGCCGGAGTACGGATATCGCCGCAAACGTTACAGTCGGCATCACAAGCATTGTCATGAACATGAT
>JAZNYQ010000029.1:0-5585 GCA_045594545.1 Eubacteriales bacterium
AAAAGGGGGAATTTTCATGTGTACCGCAATTACCTATCATACCCGCCATTTTTATTTTGGCCGCACCCTTGATTATGAATGTGGGTATACCGAAGAGATCACCGTAACGCCGCGGGGTTATCTGGGCAATCGGTTTGCCATGATCGGCATGGCTTATACGGTAGAGGATTATCCGCTTTATTATGATGCTGTTAACGAGGCCGGTCTGTGCATGGCGGGACTCAATTTTGTGCAAAACGCCTACTACCAGAGCGGGGAGGGCGTGGCGCCGCATGAGTTTATTCCTTATATTTTGGGGCAATGTGCGTCGGTACGGCAGGCCAAGACATTACTGGAACAGACGACGCTGGTCAGCCACGGTTTCGGGGAACTGCCTATCGCCCGCCTGCACTGGATGATTGCCGATAAACAGGGGTGTTTGGTGGTTGAGCCGACCGAGCGGGGCTTGACGGTGTATGACAATCCCGTGGGGGTCATGACCAACGATCCGCCCCTGCCTCAGCAGTGGCAACACCTGCGCGCCTATCGCCATTTATCCAATCAAACGCCACCCAATACTTTTGGTTTGGATCTGGAGGAGATCGGGCGGGGCATGGGCTCGATCGGGCTACCGGGTGACTATACCTCATCGGCTCGCTTTGTCCGTGCCGCTTTTGTGCGGGCTAACGCGATTAGTTTTACCTCGGAAAAGGAAAGTGTCGGGCAATTTTTTCACCTACTGGACAGCGTGGCCATCCCTCGTGGTTGTTGCGATATCGGAGAGGGGCACTATCACCATACCCTGTACAGTTCCTGCATGAATGCCGATAAATGCATCTATTACTATTCTACCTATGATAATCGTCAAATTTCCGCCGTGCATATGCGACAGGCCGATCGGGAAGGGAAACGGTTACTGCGGTATCCGAGGATTGTCGAGCAACAAATTTGTTGTCAAAACCTTGATAATATGATATAATAAGAAAAAAGGAGGTATCGGTTATGGAATATTTAATTACACCGGCCATTGCACTTATAGTCATTATTTTGTTTTGCCATATTAAGGTTGTGCCGCAGGCGACCGAGTATGTCATTGAGCGTTTGGGGAAATACAAGCGCACATGGAGCGCCGGACTGCATCTGTTGGTGCCGCTGATCGACCGCATCGCCAAAAAAGTTACCTTAAAAGAACAGGTGCTCGATTCGCCGCCCCAGCCGGTCATTACTAAAGATAACGTTACCATGCAGATCGATACGGTGGTTTATTTCAAGGTCTTTGATGCTAATCTCTTTACCTACGGTGCTGTCAATCCCATTTCGGCGCTGTCTAACCTTACGGCAACCACCCTGCGTAATATTGTCGGTGAACTGGAACTGGACGACACCCTCACCTCCCGTGATAACATCAACGGGAAAATGACCGAGATTCTGGACTCGGCCACCGACCAGTGGGGCATCAAGGTTATTCGTGTGGAACTGAAAAATATCATTCCGCCCGCCGAGATTCAGAACGCCATGGAAAAGCAGATGAAGGCCGAGCGTGACCGCCGTGAAACGCTGCTCGAAGCCGAGGGACATAAGGCCGCCGTTATTACCCGTGCACAGGGCGATAAGCAGGCCATGATACTGGCTGCTGAGGGTGAGAGGGATGCTCGCATCGCCCGCGCCGAAGGCGAAGCCAAGGCCACCTTGCTGGCCAAACAAGCCGAGGCCGACGGTCTGGCCGCCCTCAAAGCGGCCGGTGTGGACGCCGCCGTACTGGAACTCAAGAAATTTGAGGCACTCATTGCCCTTTCCAACGGGCGCGCCTCCAAGATCATTGTCCCCACCGATGCGGTGGATATGACCAAGTCCAATGTCATGTTCTCCGAAACGACGGGTCTGGGCGACAATACGCCGCCGACGACCGATCCGGCGCCCAAGAAAAAAGCCGACCCCTGTTGCGATTAAGGAAAAGCCGCCTTCGGGCGGGTTTTTGTTGGTTTTACAACTGAATGATAGGGCTTAGGCATGGCATACTATATTTAGAAAGGAAGGAATTGCCATGAAAATCGCTTTTTACGATACCAAACCCTATGACCGTGCCGCCTTTGATCCGGTCGTTGCGGGCACGGAATGGAAAATAAAATATTTAGAAACCAAACTCAACGAGGATACGGTCGAGTTGGCGCATGGATGCCAAGCGGTCTGTGTCTTTGTCAACGACACCGTCAATGCTGCGGTCATCGACCGACTGGTGGAGTTGGGGGTCAAGACCATTGCCCTACGGTGTGCGGGATATAATAATGTCGATGTCGCCCACGCTAAGGGGCGCATTCGCGTGGTGCGCGTCCCCGCCTATTCCCCGTATGCCGTAGCCGAACACACCATGGCTCTGTTGCTGACTTCGGTGCGCCGCATTCATAAAGCCTATATCCGTTCCAAAGATTTTAATTTCAGTCTTAACGGCCTGACGGGGTTTGACCTGCACGGAAAAACGATCGGTGTCATCGGTACGGGGCGCATTGGGCGTGCGTTTATTGAGATTTGTAAGGGGTTCGGGATGCGGGTGCTGGCGTATGATAAATACCCTGCCGAGAGCCTTGAATATGTGAGTCTGGATGAACTGCTGACTCAAAGCGATATCATTTCCCTGCATTGTCCCTTGACCGAGGATACCTATCATATCATTGACGAGACAGCGCTCAAAAAATGTAAGTCGGGCGTGGTGCTGCTTAACACCTCCCGCGGCGCCTTGGTGGATGCCGAAGCGCTGCTGGCTGCGATCAAATCCCGCCATGTCGGCGCCGCCTGTCTGGATGTGTATGAGGAGGAAGGTGACCTCTTTTTCGAGGATAATTCGGGTCACATTTTGGAAGACGATACGCTGGCGCGGCTGATTTCCATGCCCAATGTCATCGTCACTTCCCATCAGGCGTTCTTAACAAAGGAGGCCCTTGCCAATATTGCCCAAACAACGGTGGAGAACCTGTTAAAGAATCCTTGCCAAAATGAAGTGTAATATGTTGGATTTCCAACAGAAAAATAAAAAGAAATTTGGTAGAATAAGGATAGAAAAAAGAGGAGGTACTTCCCATGAGAGAAAATTATATGGTCTGTAACTGTAAACAGGTTAGTTTCAATGATATCGCCAATGCTTTGCATGAGCATAAGTCCTTTGAGGATGTCTTGGCCGCCTTTGAGGATGTTAAGAAAGTCACCCATTGTTCCACCGGTTGCGGCGGGTGCCACGACCGCGTCCTGGATGTCATATCCGAGATCCTCATGGGACACCAAAGAGTATAACAAAAAGCCATCTTCGGATGGCTTTTTTCTTGTTTTTGCCGGTTACCTGTGATACAATGAAGCAAAAGGAGGGAGAGCATGAAAATATCCAAACAAGACGCCGCCTATTGGTTCGAATTCTTTGCCTCTCTGCCCGAGGAAGAGGAACTCTCCCCGCGGCAGATGGAGATCGTCTATGCCACATTGGCTCAGATCGAGCGAGGCGTGGAAGCCCGCCAAAAAGTGTTGATGGATTCGATCAAAAACCTAAAATCCCTGCAAGGCAAAACCCTTTATGTCGGCGATGACGGTAAATTCGCCAAGGGCTGCCGCTCCTGCCTGACCGGTACGGGGCTTTCTGCCATCCGCAAAACAAACAAGTGCAACATCCAATGCCCGTTTTGCTATAATTACGGGGAACTGGATTGTATTCCGCCCATCGGCGAGGGAATGTGGGATATCGGCGGTACCAAATTCTATGAAGAAGATATTGATCTGCTCCTGTCCACCTGTGCTCACCCCACCGGCATCGCTTATGTCTATCTCGAGCCCTTTATGGAGATCGAGGTTTATTATTCTGTGATCCGCAAATTCCACGCCGCCGGCATCCATCAGCATATGTATACCAACGGCACCCTCTGTACCGAGGAAAATCTCAAAGCCCTCGGCGAGGCGGGGCTGGATGAATTGAGATTTAACCTCGGCGCCACGCTTTGTTCGGATGCGGTGATCCGAAATATGGCGCTGGCCAAAAAATATATCCCCCATGTCGGCATCGAAACGCCCATGACCGAGGAATTTTTCAGCGCTTTCTTGACGAAGAAAGAGGCGATTCTCAGCACCAACCTCGATTTTATCAACTGCGCCGAATTGCACCTCAATCCCAATAATCTGGAAAATTACATCGGTATGCCGATGTACATCTGCCGTCAAGGCTACCTCTCTCCGATCGAAAGTCGGGAACTCACTCTGAAGTTTATGAAGATCGCCGACGACGAGGGCTGGCCGTTAGCCGTGCACGATTGCGCCAACCGCACCAAATTTGCCCGCGATCTCAACCTCAAAGCCAAGGAAGGCGGCTGGTTCGGCGCCAGCGACTATGCCTGTGAATTTGATACCGTCCCCTTCGAGGCTTTGTTGCCTACCCTCTACGACGAGGATTTTGCCTTTGTTGAAGAAGAACCCCTGCCTAAGGGCTATCGCCCCGGCGACCTGCTCTACTAATATTCGTGACGGAGGTGCGTGAATGACCCCGATTCTGTATATCGTCATCCCCTGCTACAACGAAGAGGCGGTACTGCCCATGACCGCTCCCTTGTTTTTGAACAAATTGCAGAACCTGACTGAACAAGAGAAGATCAGCCCGAACAGCCGTGTCCTCTTTGTCAACGATGGAAGCAAAGACCATACATGGTCGATCATCTGTGATCTGGCCAAGCAGGACGAGCGAGTCGAAGGCATCTGCCTGAGCCGCAACCAAGGCCATCAAAACGCTTTGCTGGCCGGACTGATGGAAGCCAAGGAAAAATGCGATATTACCATCAGCATCGACTGCGACGGGCAGGACGACATCAACGCCATGGACGAGATGGTCGATGCCTATCTGGCCGGCGCGCAGGTCGTCTACGGCGTGCGCAGTTGCCGCAAAACCGACTCCTTTTTTAAGAGAGTAGCCGCCCAAGGGTACTACAAAGTGCTTAACGCTATGGGCGCCCAGGTCGTCTATAATCACGCCGATTACCGTCTGCTCTCGGCTAAGGTGCTTAAAGAGTTTGCCAACTTCAAAGAAGTGAATATTTATTTAAGAGGCATGGTGCCCATGGTCGGATTCCCCAGCACCTGCGTCTACTATGAGCGCACCGAACGAATGGCAGGTAAGAGCCATTACCCCCTGCGCAAAATGCTGTCACTGGCTTGGAACGGTATTACCGGATTGTCTACCAAGCCCATCCGCCTGATCATGGGCTTCGGTATGCTGGTCGCCCTGCTGAGCATGGTCGGCATTATCTGGTCGATCATCGTGGCCGCCAACGGACAGGCCGTGTCGGGCTGGGCATCATTAACCAGTATTCTGTGTTTTTTGGGCGGTGTGCAACTGCTGAGCATCGGCATTATCGGCGAATATGTCGGAAAAATGTATATGGAAACCAAGGCCCGCCCCCGCTATATCATCAGTGAGCGAACAAACGAGGAAGCGAATGAATAATATTATACTCATCGGTATGCCCGGCAGCGGAAAATCGACTGTCGGGGTACTGCTGGCCAAAATGCTGGGCATGAACTTTATCGATGCCGACCTGCTCATTCAACAGCAGGAAGGTATGAAACTCTATGAGATCTTG
>JAZNYQ010000030.1:0-7425 GCA_045594545.1 Eubacteriales bacterium
GGAGGAATTACAAACCATACACACATAAGAAAATATATGAAGGTGGAATTACAAAAGAAACATTGACCTGATGAGGTCAAACCCGTATCACCGTTTTGAAATGAATGGAAATGTCCAAACGAAAAACGGCGGTACCGTCAATCTCAATCCGAGTGCTATGTAGGGTTGGTTGACTTGTCACCAATACGGTGACCTTTGGTATGGTAGAAAATACAGATCATAAGTTAACGAGGAACTCAAAAAAATCCTTTCAAGCAACGATATGCCCATTATAAGTGCCCACGGGCTCCGACATAGCAATGCAAGTCTTATGATAAACAACGGCATTGATGTTAAAGCAGTTTCCGAGCATTTAGGCCATTGCAATATTGCAATCACGGGAGATATTTATTCTCATATCTTTGAGGAATACAAGGCGAGAATAGCAAAGTGTCTTGAAGATGACCTTATATAACAAAAAGGAGAGCGTTATGCTCTCCTTTTTGTCTGCAATCATTGACTCAAATGTCGAAATATGGTATGATAACTCAATAAATGGGTGGAGCGTATTTTATGAAAGTATATGTATTAACATCAGAAGAAAATAAACCTATTGCTCAAAAACTAGTGTCAAATATTGGTATCAAGACTATTAAAATGGTTACAGAACGGCTAAATGGTCATTCTTACATTGCACTAAAAAAGGGCATTGAAAATGCAGATGTCGTATTGGCTATTTTAGATGAAAACTTCCCAGAAAACGAATTGAAGATTACCAAAGATTTAGTAAGCAGAAATAAGGATAAATCGTTGGTTTCAATTGTTATTAATGGAGCGAAAGTTCCAAAGTTTGTTGAAGAGGATATTTGTATAACTTGTAATTCTGATTCCGAAGAAGATGTATCAAGGGTTAAACTCGTCATAGAGAATGTCTGCAAACAAAAAAGAATACGCAATACAAACAATGGAAAACGGGAGCGTAGCAAGACTTCATATATGATAATTATGACGGTTGCTATAGAATTATTTGCTGTTTTCTTTGTGCTTTTGTATTTTAAAAATGATTTATTTGGTTTTGACCTTTTTAATAAAAACGATTATGTATCAATTATGACCGTATTACTTTCTGTTGTATTGGCTTTTTCTACTCTCTTAACAAGTTATATTTCTATTATGAGGCGAAGATGGCATGATGATGCCGAAGAAGAAATTGAATCTTATTCAATGCGATTAAAGAAAGCAGTAATTTCAAAAGAGCCAGAAAGTGACACACAGGGTAATAAGGAAAATGAAGCAAATAAAACAGTTGATGCTTTAGAACGAATGTTAATCAACCTTGAAGATATTAAAGCGTTTTATACATGGAGTCAAAAACAGGCAAGACATTCATTTAATCTTGCGATATGGATGTGTGTCATTGGCCTAGCAATGATAATTGTTGCATGTGTATTGACAATTGTGTTTAAAATGGATTTATTATTGTCTCTTATACCTGCTATTGGTGGTATCATAACTGAGTTTTTTGCAGGAACTGCACTTGTAGTATATAAAAGTTCACTTGGTCAATTGAACCATTATCACAAGGCTTTACATGAAGACGAAAGATTTTTGTCCAGCGTTAACTTGCTTGAAAAATTCAGTACAGTTGAAGCTCAAGACGAAATGCTCCGAGAGATTATTAGAAGCGAGATTCAAATGAATTTAGCGGAATTACAAGAAAAACAAAATATAAAAACCGAAAAGTAATTAAGATTTCTTTGTATTGACAAAAAAGTTAATGTGTTTGCATTCTTAAATTTGTACAAAAACATTGGTGCAAATTTGGTGCAACATTTTATAAAACAACATAAACTTTTTGCAACGATATTCAATTTTGACAACACAAAACACCACAATATACACGATTTCAAACGATATTACACTATATAAACGGTACACCGAAAACTCCAAGAGATAACTGGTTATCAACAACAAACCCCGAAACCATCACGGTTTCGGGGTTTTTCTTATAAGAAATTGATAGAACAAAACAAGCCCTGCGCTCAGCCATACACCGCCCACAATATCCGAAAGCCAATGCACGCCCGAAACCAGCCGACCAATGACCATAAACCCAATAAATACGGCTATGACTGTCAGCACAATCACTCGCAGCGCACGGTTTTGAATACGGGATCGAAATTGAAGCATGGCCGTCGGCATCACACACAAAACCAACAGCGTGGTCGAGGACGGATAGGACGCCTCTAAAAATCCATCAATCAGAATCGGTCGGCGGTTAATCACCACCATTTCAAAAAACATATAACAGAACAGGGTAAGGATGTAAAATCCTCCCAGTATCAAAATGTCAAAATCAACGTTTTGTATACATCGGCGCTTGATCCATTGTACGAAACCAAAAATCGCAAAACCAAGCCCAACCGCAATCGGAACCAGCCCCAGCCAATCGGTAACGGTGTAAAGATCCATATGTACACCCGTCAGTCGGTGAAAGAGACCGTTGATCGTTGCCAGCCCAACAGCCGAGCCATTCGGTCCGATCGCCTGCACATCCGCAAACAAAACGAGTATTGTCCACAATACAAAAGAGCTAAGAAAACCAATCGAGAGATAAAGTGTTCGTTTCATGTTTTTCCCCTTCCTTTCTTAGATCCAGCATACAGGAAGGCAGGGCATAAAACAAGAAACGCTCCGTCACATCACCGACACCCTTCGTGTCACAAGCAAAAATACCTTAATCAGCAAGAAAATAAATAGGTATCCTGCCGCATAAGGTTGCAAACTCAGCGTAAAGATAAGAACTCCCATCGCCGTCAACCCCATCGATAGCAGAGTAAGAAAACGCCGCCGACAATTCTGCATCGCCAGCACCAGTACACCCCATACAACGATGACCGCCACCAAAACCGCATATATGATTTTTATATAGGAAGAAACCCCCGTCAAGGCCAAAAGGGATACCCCTCGTATGATGGGCTCGCCCCGCTGAGCAAAAAAGGGAAGAAAGAGCAGGAGAGATGTGGCGATATCCAAAAGCCCGAAAACCAGATGGCGGGTCTGCTCGGCTTTTCGTCTGCCGTCTTCCTCGGCCAGACAAAGCAGTTGCTCGCCCGATAATAGTTCATCTACCGTGACGGAGAAGACGCAGGCAAGCCGCCGCAAGGAGTCCATATTGGGAAACCCCCGTCCCGACTCCCACTTGGAAACCGCCGTTCGGGATACATAAAGCAATTGAGCAAGTTCCTCCTGCGTTAAGCCTTGCTTCTTGCGAAGCATTTGCAACTTTTCACGAAATTCCATGTTCCGCCCCTTTCCTGTCATGATACATTCAGTATATCATAGAAACCTCTCCGTTTCAATCGGGACGCTTCCTGTTTTTGTCCGTTGCTTTTTTCTAAAAGAAATGATATAATGTGAAAGTTATAATAAGAAGAAGGAGAAAACGCATGTATATTGCTCTTGCTGTGTTTGTCTTAACCTATGTGCTCATGCTGGCTTTGCCCAAATACCGCCCCTTCGTGGCGCTCGGCTCAGCCTTGATCTTCGTCGTGTCGGGCATGTTGCCCCTTGGCGAAGTGTTGCCCAGTGTCGATTTTAATGTCTTGCTGATGATCGCCGGCACCATGGGGACAGTTGCGCTGATGATCGAGTCCAAAATGCCAAACTTGCTGGCCGATATCATCATCGAAAAGGTCCCTAACGTCAAATGGGCCATCGTGATCTTGTCGCTGTTCGCCGGTATCGTGTCGGCCTTTATTGATAACGTCGCCACCGTGTTGATGATCGCGCCTATTGCCTTGGCCATCGCCAAGCGGTTGGACATCAGTCCCGTCGGTATGATCATTGCCATCGCCGTATCCTCCAATCTGCAGGGCACCGCAACACTGGTCGGCGATACGACCGCCATTATGTTGGGCGGCTATGCCGATATGAACTTCCTCGACTTCTTCTTCTATCATGGCAAGCCCGGTATCTTCTGGGCCGTCGAACTGGGCGCACTGGTAACCTGCGTCATCCTGCTCTTCCTGTTCCGCAAAGAAACGGGCAAGATCGAACCCGGTCAGCGCACTCTGGTTACCGACTATGTGCCGACCGTCCTCATGCTCGGCACCGTTGTCTTACTGATTGTCGCCTCGCTTATCCCCGGACTGCCCGCCTTCCTCGACGGAATCATCCCCGGTCTGTCGGCTTATACCAACGGCATCATCTGTTGTGTGATCATGGTGATCGGTGTCATCTATAACGGTCTTCGCAAGAAAACGTGGACGGCCTTCACCGCCCCCCTTAAGGAGATCGACGTCAACACCATCGGACTTCTCTTCGGGTTGTTCATTGTGGTCGGCGGCATCACCCACATGGGCGTAGTCGATGCCATCGGCAACCTCTTTACGCAACTGTCGGGCGGCAACGTCTTTGTCATCTATACCCTCATTACTTGGATGAGCGTGGTCTTCTCCGCCTTTATCGATAATATTCCCTATGTGGCTACTATGTTGCCTGTCACACAAGGGATTGCGGCATCTTTAGGAATCGATCCTACTTTGCTCTATTTCGGTTTGCTTTCGGGCGCTACCTTGGGCGGCAACCTGACTCCCGTCGGTGCCTCGGCCAACATTACCGGTATTGGTATTTTGCGCAAGGAAGGGTATGAAGTGAAAAACAGCGACTTCCTTAAAATCGGGATTCCCTTCACCTTGGCCGCCATCATTCCTGCCTATATTTATTTCCTGATCTTCTACTATTGATAAAAAGAGGGTGCAAGCACCCTCTTTTTTTGATTTTCTTCTAAAAAAATATTGTAGAATGGTCAGCAGAGTGGTATAATAAAACATAAATTTTTTTACAAAGGAAGCGATGGAAATGCAAACAAATATTCGCCCCGAGTCTATGGCTCGTATTACTACCAAGGAATTGGCCGATGCCTTTATCGCCGAGCAGGTGGCTGAGATCCGCGCACAGGTCGGAGATAAAAAGGTGCTGTTGGCCCTGTCCGGCGGTGTGGACTCCTCGGTCGTTGCCGCATTGCTCATTAAGGCGATCGGCAAACAACTGGTCTGTGTTCACGTTAACCACGGGCTTATGCGCAAAGGCGAGAGCGAACAGGTTATTGAGGTGTTCGGCAAAGAACTGGATGCCAACCTGATCTATGTCGATGCAACCGATCGTTTCCTCGATCTGCTGGCCGGCGTGGCCGAACCCGAAAAGAAGCGTAAGATCATCGGCGGCGAGTTTATCAAGGTATTTGATGAAGAAGCTTCTAAATTGGAAGGCATATCCTTCTTGGCACAAGGCACCATCTATCCCGATATTCTGGAAAGCGACGGCGTAAAGGCCCACCATAACGTCGGCGGTCTGCCCGAGGATATGCAGTTTGAACTGGTCGAGCCGGTTAAGTTGCTGTATAAGGACGAGGTCCGTGTCGTAGGGGAAGCGCTGGGTCTGCCCCACGCCATGGTCTACCGTCAGCCCTTCCCCGGTCCCGGTCTCGGTGTCCGTTGTCTGGGCGCCATTACCCGTGACCGTCTGCACGCCCTGCGTGAGGCCGATGCGATCCTGCGCGAGGAGTTCGACAAGAGCGGTCTGGCCGAAAAGGTCTGGCAGTATTTCATCGCCGTGCCCGATTTCAAGAGTGTCGGCGTGCGCAACGATAAGCGCTATGAGGGCTGGCCGGCCATTATCCGCGCCGTCAACACCAAGGATGCCATGAGCGCTACGATTGAAGAGATCCCCTATGCGCTCCTGCATCATATTACCGACCGCATCACCCACGAGGTCGAGGGCATCAATCGTGTCCTGCTTGACCTGACCCCCAAACCGATCGGCACCATCGAGTGGGAATAACTTATATGGTTTCGAAGTGGCTTAAAACTTTGTTTTGAGCCACTTTTTGCAGGTGTTTATGTATAAAAAAGTTTATGTCGAAATTACGAATCTCTGTAATATGAACTGCTCCTTCTGCCACGGCCACAACCGCCCGCCACGGCAAATGACGAGGGAGGAGTTCTCTTTGGTGCTCGACAAATTAACCGGTCAAACCCAATATATCTATTACCACCTGATGGGCGAACCGCTTACCCATCCGCTGCTTCCCGAATTTGTGAAACTGGCAGGGGAGAAGGGGTATAAATCGGTGATTACCACCAACGGAACCTTGCTGGATCAGCGGGGAGACGCCCTGTTGTCGGCAGGAATACATAAGATCAATCTTTCCCTGCACAGTTTTGAAAATGGCTCAGAAGAAGACCACCGACAATATCTCTCCCGCTTGTCAACCTTTGCCTCAAAGGCCGCCGCACAGGGGGCGATTGTGGTGTTCCGCCTCTGGAATCAAGGGTGCGACAACGGGAAAAACGAAACCACGCTCCGCTATCTCCAAGACCAAATCCACGGCGAATGGAAAACCAACACCCGCGGCATAAAAATACGGGATAACCTCTATTTGGAGTGGGGGGAGCGCTTCGAATGGCCCGACAGTAAGGCGCAGGTGAAAGGAACACGATATTTTTGCTACGGACTCAAAGACCAGTTCGGCATCCTCTCCGACGGTACCGTCGTCCCCTGTTGCCTCGATAGCGACGGCGTGATCCGTCTGGGCAATATATTTACCGATGATCTTTCTTCCATCCTCGCCTCTCCAAGAGCCACCGATATGGTAGAGGGCTTCCGCCGCGGCGTGGCAACCGAGGATCTGTGTAAACGTTGCGGCTATGCCCAACGATTTGTATAAAAAAGGCAGAGAGAATTTTTCTCTCTGCCCTATTGACGAGCACAATACCTCGTGATATGATGTATAGCATGAAAGGAGGTATCGCATGGATATTCAGTTAAAGCGGGGTCTTTTGGATGTTTGCGTATTGGCTGCCATTAAAAGCGAAGATTCCTACGGATATAAGATCATCAAGGACATGAAGCCGTATATGGAGCTGTCCGAATCCACCTTATATACCATTTTGAAACGCTTGGAAACGGCAGGCATGCTCACTGTCCGCACCGCAGAGCACGGCGGCAGACTTCGGAAGTATTATCACATTACCGACGCGGGGCTGCGCCGCATTGCAGATTTCAAGGATGCGTGGAAAGAGATCCTATCTATCTATAAGTTCGTAACCAAGGAGGATGACCGCAATGGATAAACAAGCATTTCTTGCCCAGTTGCGCCAAGGCTTATCCGGATTGCCTGAGGATGATATCCCAGAACGCCTGACCTTTTACAGCGAAATGATCGACGACCGCATGGAAGAGGGACTTTCCCAGGAAGAAGCCGTGGCAGCTGTGGGATCTGTGGAGGAAATCGTTGCACAGATAATTGCAGACACCCCCCTTCCCAAAATCCCAAAGGAAAGAATTGCCCCGAAAAAACACTTCAAAGCATGGGAAATCATACTTTTGGCGCTGGGTTCTCCCGTATGGCTATCGCTTCTGATCGCCGCAATTGCCGTAATT
>JAZNYQ010000031.1:0-23503 GCA_045594545.1 Eubacteriales bacterium
TGTTTTAACTGATCAAATAGTCCCATGTTTTTGATTCTCCTTTTTGTATAAAAATTATTTATATAAAATCATAACTGATTTTATGTTACGCATTATAACATATAAATATAACTTTTGTCAAGTTATAGTTATAGTGAGGTGTTTAATATGAATGATAAATTGATTTTAAAAAGGAAAATGAAGGGCGAAGACGGGTATAAAACTTTCTCCATACGCATTAAAGATGAAACTGTTGACCAATTAGACCAGTTATCTGAAGAAACAAACCGATCTCGTAACGAACTGATTAATGTTCTGTTAGATTATGCCATACGAAATTGTGAAGTGAAATAAAAGAGCCACCCGAGTGGGTGGCATTTTTTATTGGAGTTGGGTTATCAGGCTAAGTTTTATGCGGGACATGGTTTGGTCGTCGTAGTCGAGTTCGCCGCTTTCCAACATGAGGGTGGCGCCGTAGGCGACCGAGCGGATGCAGAAGCCTTTGTCCTGCCGCTCCTGTGTGGAGAGGTTGGGCAGGCATTGGGGTATCAGGCGCTCGACGGTGTCGGCCAGCGGCAGGCGGCGGCCGGAGAGCATGAGTATGGCGCGGAAGTGGGGGTTGGCGATGCAGAAGCGGATATAGGCCAGACAGCTCTCGACCAGTTGTTCCTTGGGGTCTGGGTGGACCTGACGGATCTGGCGGAGCAACAATTCGAGTTGGGTATGGATATGGGCGAAGATGGCCTCGATGAGGTCTTCCTTGCCCTTGAAATGCTTATAGGGGGCGGCGCAGGACAGGTTGCAGGCGGCGGCGACGCGGCGCAGAGAGAAGTCAGCCATGCCATGGGCTTCCAGTTCGACGATGCCTGCGGTGATCAGTTGTTCTCTTACGGTATAGGATTCCATGTTCTCACCTCTTTTTCAGTATACCATATCTAAATATGGTTGACAACAGCGGATTTTTTAGTATAATAATAGTATATTACAAGAGGTTAACAATGTTAACCAAAAGGAGAAGATTATGGATCGGGCACGGATGCGTACTTTGGGCGAACACCGTTCGGAGATTCGTGAATTATTTGAATACGGCATGCGTCGCAAGGCGGAGATCGGGGCGGATCATGTTTTTGATTTCAGCATTGGCAATCCGAGCATCCCGACCCCACCGACGGTGACGGCTACCTTACAGGAGTTGTTGGCGGGCGACCCTCTATCCCTTCATGGGTACACCTCGGCGGCGGGCGATCCTGCGGTGCGGGCGGCGGTGGCTGACGATCTGAATCGGCGGTTTGGCACGGCGGTCGGGGCGGAGCATTTGTATCTGACCTGCGGGGCGGCGGCCTCTTTGACCATTGCCCTCTCGGCCTTGGTGGAAGACGGACAAGAGGTGATCGTGCCTGCGCCCTACTTCCCCGAATATCCCGTTTTTATCCAAACGGCGGGCGGGGTGCCCGTAACGGTGGCGGGTGTTGAGCCGAATTTTGATCTGAATCTTGAGGGCATTGCCGCGGCTATTACCGACAAGACGGCGGCCATCATTCTCAACTCGCCCAACAATCCCTCGGGGGTGGTCTACCGTGCTGAACAGATCGAGCGGCTGGCGGACCTATTGAGAAAGGCGCAGCGAGATTTTGGACATCCGATCTATCTGATTGCCGACGAGCCTTATCGGGAGTTGGTATACGATGGGGTGACGGTTCCGTTTTTGCCCAACTACTACGAAAATACCATCGTTTGTTATTCCTACAGCAAGTCCCTCTCCTTGCCCGGTGAACGCATTGGGTATCTGCTGGTCAATCCCGCTTGCGAGGATTGGCCGAGCGTGTACGCCTCTCTGTGCGGGGCGGGACGGGCGCTTGGATTTGTCTGCGCCCCAGCCCTGTTCCAGCGCCTGCTTCCCCATGTGGCGGGGCAGACGGGGGATCTGAGCATCTACAAGCGCAACCGCGATCTGCTCTGCGGGGCGCTGACCGAGATGGGCTTTACGGTGGTTCGACCCGACGGGGCCTTTTATCTGTTTGTCAAGTCCCCCCTTGCCGATGCCCGTGCCTTTTCGGAGGCGGCTAAGAAATACGAACTGTTGTTGGTGCCGTCGGACAGTTTTGGGGTATTGGGGTATTTGCGCATTTCCTATTGTGTGGATACCGATACCATTCGCCGTGCCCTGCCGGCCTTTGAGCAGTTAGCAAAGGAGTTTATCCATGAACAAATTAGAACAAGCCCGTCAATCCATTAACGCCATTGATAAGCAGATGGCCGACCTGTTCGTACAGCGGATGCAAGCGGTACAGCAGGTGAGCGAATATAAGATCGAGCATGGACTTCCCGTGCTGGATGCCGCCCGTGAGGAGCAGGTGATCACCCGTAATTCCACCTTGGTTGAGGATGAGACTTTACGCAGTTTCTATGTCAATTTCCTGCGCAACAACATGAGCCTGTCCCGTCGGTATCAGCATCAACTGCAACATGGCTTGAAAGTGGCCTATTGCGGGGTGGAGGGGGCTTTTGCCTACATTGCCGCCCGCAAGATCTTTGCCGATGCCGAGAAACTGTCCTTTGATAGTTTCGGGGAGGCCTATCAATCGGTGGTCAACGGCGACTGCGACTGTGCCGTATTGCCGATTGAGAACAGTTATGCGGGCGAGGTATCGCAGGTGGTGGATCTGCTCTTTTCGGGGCCGCTGTACGTAAACGGCATTTATGAACTGGAGATCACCCATAATCTGCTGGGCTTGCCCGAGGCGAATCGTGATGATATTACCACCGTTATTTCCCATCCGCAGGCCTTGGCTCAATGCGCCAAGTACATAGACCGCAATCATTTTGAAGCGCGTTCGGCGTCCAACACCGCCGTGGCGGCTAAGAAACTTCTCGAAAAGGGCGATCCGCATATCGCCGCCATTGCCAGCCGTGATACGGCCGAACTGTACGGGCTGAAAATTTTGGAGAGCCACATCAACGAAAGCAGTACCAACACCACCCGTTTTGCCGTCTTTTCCCGTGTGGAGGAGGATTCGGCGGGCGCACGGGATGACCAGTTTATCTTAGTCTTTACCGTACGCAACGAGGCGGGTGCATTAGCCAAAGCCATTGGGATTATCGGTGACTGCGGCTTTAATATGCGTACCCTGCGTTCCCGTCCCATGAAAGAACTGCTGTGGCAGTACTATTTCTACGTGGAGGCTGACGGCAATACCAAGACCGAGCAGGGACAGCGGATGATGCAGGAACTCTCCCAAGTATGCGATAAACTCCGCATTGTCGGCCGTTTTTCCCATCAAACCAAACTGTGAGGTGCGTTATGACACTGACTGTCACTCTGCCCCATCAATCCTATGACATTACCGTTGCGCGCGGGGCGCTGACCCGTGCTTCTCAACTTTTAAATTTGCGCCGCCGTGTGCTGATCGTGACCGATACGGGTGTACCCGCTCCGTACGCGCAGACGATTGCTGACCAGTGCCAATCCCCTGTGATCGTTACCATCGAACAGGGCGAGGCGCACAAGAGTCTGGCCACCTTTGAAACCCTTTGCCGCACCATGTTGCAGGAAAACTTTACCCGCAAGGACTGCGTAGTGGCGGTGGGCGGCGGTGTGGTCGGCGATCTGGCGGGGTTTGCCGCCGCCTCCTACATGCGTGGCATTGACTTTTACAACATTCCCACCACCCTGCTCTCCCAAGTCGATTCCTCGATCGGGGGCAAGGTAGCGGTCAATTTCGAGGGGCTGAAAAACATTTTGGGGGCTTTTTATCAGCCGTCGGCCGTGCTGATCGACCCCGACACGCTATCCACCCTCGATGCCCGTCAGGTAGCATCGGGCATGGCCGAGGTCATCAAGATGGCCATTACCTTTGATGCCGACTTTTTTGCCGCTCTCGAAGCCGAGCAGCCGCCGATGGAAGAGATCATCTACCGTTCGTTGCAAGGCAAGCGGCGGGTCGTTGAAGAAGATGAAAAGGAAGCGGGGCTGCGCAAGGTGCTCAATTTCGGGCACACCATCGGGCACGCCATTGAAAGCCAAGGCGGGTATCTGCACGGCGAGTGTGTGGCCATGGGAATGCTGCCCATGTGCGCTCCCGACCTGCGTGACCGTGTGGCTGCGGTACTGGAGCAGTATCACCTGCCTACCCGTTTTACGGGTGATGCCGCCAAACTTTTTTCCGCTGCTGAACACGACAAGAAAGCCACAGCAACGGGGGTAGCGGTGGTGACGGTATCGGCCATCGGTTCCTTCTCATTTGAGTCGTGGAGCATGGACAAACTACAACAATACTTAAAGGAGTATTTTTCATGAAAGCCACCTACGGACAAAGCGTGACTCTGACCATAGCGGGCGAAAGCCACGGTCCTGCCCTGACCGCCGTACTGGCGGGGCTGGCGCCCGGCATTGCGGTATCGGATGACGATCTGCGCGCGGCGCTCGACCGCCGCCGTCCTCACGGCGCCATTTCCACCGCCCGTAAGGAATCCGATGAATACGAAATTCTTTCGGGGGTCTTTAACGGCTATACTACCGGCACGCCCATTACCTTTGTCATTCGCAATCAGGATACCCGTTCGCGCGACTACGGGGCGATGGCGACTACCGCCCGTCCCGGTCATGCCGACTGGACGGCCCAGTGCAAATACCACGGCTTTCAGGACTATCGGGGCGGCGGCCACTTTTCGGGGCGCATTACCGCCGCACTCACGGTAGCGGGCGCGCTCTGCCGTGCCGCTTTGGCGAAAAAGGGTATTCGGATTGCCGCCCATATCGCCGCCTGTGCGGGCATTTACGACCGCAATTTTTCCGATTTAGAATCGGACATGGAGAAACTGGACGGGCTAGATTTTGCCGTTCTCGATGATACCGTGGCCGAGACGATGCAGGATGCCATTATAAAGGCAAAAAATGAGGGTGACAGCGTGGGCGGCATACTGGAGACAGTTGTTGTCGGGCTGCCTTGCGGGGTCGGAGAGCCCTTTTTTGACAGCGTGGAGAGTCAACTGTCCCATATGCTCTTTTCGATCCCTGCCATTAAGGGCGTAGCCTTTGGCGATGGGTTTGCCTTAAGCGACAAACGCGGATCGCAGACCAACGACGCCTTAGGCATTACCGATGGGGGCATTGCGCCGATGACCAATCATTTGGGCGGGGTATGCGGCGGCATTACCGACGGCAGTCCCTTGCGTTTTTCCTGTGCGGTAAAACCGACGCCATCGATCGCCAAGGAACAACAGACGGTCGATTTTAAGAATCACACCGAAAAAACGCTGGCGGTGACGGGACGGCATGATCCGGCCATTATCCACCGCGCGCGTGTGGTGGTGGAATGCGCCACCGCCATTACCCTTTGCGATATGCTGGCCGCGCGGTTTGGCACCGATTGGTTGGTGGCCCCATGACCTACGGACTCATCGGAGAAAAACTGGGACACAGTTTCTCCCCCGAAATTCACGCCTGTATCGGGGACTATCCTTATCAACTCAAGGAACTGGCGCCCGATGCCGTGGCCCCCTTTCTGGAAAAGCGGGAATTTTCAGCCATCAATGTGACCATTCCTTACAAAGAAACGGTCATTCCCTTTTGTGATGAGATCGACGAGGCGGCCCGTGCCATCGGCGCGGTCAACACCGTGGTCAATCGCGGCGGCAGACTCTACGGCTACAATACCGATTTTGCGGGGCTGAAAGCGTTAATTGAACATACGGGAGCGGATCCCAAGGGCAAGAAGGCGCTCATCCTGGGCACGGGCGGCACCTGCAAGACAGCAGTGGCGGTTTTGCGCGCCATGGACGCCGCCGAGATCGTTATCGCGGGGCGCACCCCTCGTGAGGGCGTGATCGGCTACGATGCCCTGCCCTATGATGCCCAAATGCTGATCAACACCACCCCTTGCGGGATGTATCCGCATATCGACGGTTTGGCCGCCGATCCGGCTGATTTTCCGAACCTACAGGCGGTGATCGATGTGGTATACAACCCTTTGCGCACCGATCTGTTGCAAAAAGCGGAGCGTTTGGGGATTCCCCATGGCGGCGGGATGCTGATGTTGGCCACCCAAGCCATTCGTGCCGCCGAGCATTTTTTTGACAGGACCATTGACGCCACCCGCGCGCAACAGATCGTGCGGCAGGTGGAGAATATCAAGACCAATATCGTACTGGTCGGCATGCCCGCCAGCGGCAAAACCACCGTGGGCCGTGCCGTAGCCGAGGCGCTGGGACGACCCTTTATTGATGCCGATGAAGCTTTGGTCAAGGCGGTGGGGCGCTCCATTCCCGACATCTTTGCGCAGGAGGGCGAGCCCACCTTTCGCCGCTATGAAGCGCAGACCATTCGCGACCTATCGGGGCATAACGGGTGCGTGATCGCCACGGGCGGCGGTGCCGTTCTGAGTGATGAGAACATTCGTTATCTGAAAAAGAACGGGCGTATCTATTTCCTGGATCGCTCACTTGAAAACCTAATGCCTACCGCTGACCGCCCTACCGCATCGTCGGTGGAGGCGATGCAGAAGCGTTACCGTGAGCGCTATCCGCTCTATCTGAAACACAGCGACCGCCGCATCGATGCCGATACCGACATTGCGCAGGTGGCCAATATGATAATCGAGGAATACGCATGAAAATTTTAGTGATCAACGGCCCCAACCTCAATCTGTTGGGGTTGCGCGAGCCGGACATTTACGGCAAGGAGACCTATGACAGCCTGTGCAACAAGATCCGCACCTATGCCAAAACGCATACCGTCGATTTTTATCAATCCAATCATGAGGGCGATTTGGTGGATGCCATCCAGTCAACCTATCGGGTGTATGACGGCATTGTCATCAACCCCGGCGCCTATACCCACACCTCCATCGCTCTGCTCGATGCCTTAAAAGCCGTCGGCACTCCGGCGGTGGAAGTACATATTTCCGACGTAAGCCGGCGCGAGGAGTTCCGTCAGATCAGTTACATCCGTTCGGCCTGTATCGGGCACATCATCGGGCACGGCACCGACGGGTATTGCGAGGCGATCGATATCCTGGAGGGGCATTATGCAGGTTAGTATCCGTCCCTCACTCGGGCGCGGGGTCATGCAGGCACCGCCCTCCAAAAGCATGGCGCACCGCCTGCTCATCGGCGGGGCGTTATCGGCGGGAGAGAGCGTGATCGAGGGCATTTCCCACAGCGAGGATATGCTGGCGACTTTGGATTGCCTGTCGGCCTTGGGCGCTACCGTGATCCGTCAAGACCAGACGGTCACCGTCACCCGATTCAATCCCTTTTCTTTGCCGAAAAACGCCGTCTTGCCCTGTCGGGAAAGCGGGAGCACACTGCGCTTTTTTATTCCGCTTTGCCTGTTATCCGATACCCCTGTTACCCTGACGGGGTCGGAGAAACTCTTTTCCCGTCCCTTAGGCATTTATGAGGATATTTGCCAGAAGCAGGGCATCCGTTTTGAGCGGCAACAAGACCGCCTGCATCTGTGCGGCCGGTTGCAAAGCGGTTCCTATAAAATTAAGGGGAACATTTCGAGTCAATTTATTACGGGGCTTTTGTTTGCTTTGCCTCTGTTAGACGGGGACAGCACCATTTCGCTGATCCCGCCTATTGAGTCTTGCTCCTATATCAACCTGACCATTCAGGCGTTATCGGCCTGCGGCATCCGCATTGCATGGGAAGACGAACGCACCCTCTTTATTGCGGGCGGGCAGACCTATCAGCCGATCCATACGACCGTTGAGGGGGACTATTCGGGCGCTGCCTTTTTTGCCGCGCTCAACCGCTTGGGCGGGCAGATCACGCTGACGGGGCTCAACCCCGACAGTTTGCAGGGCGACAAGATCTACGAGAAATATTTTGCTCTGCTCGGACGGGGCACGCCCACCATCAACATTGCCGACTGTCCCGACTTAGGGCCGATCCTGTTTGCCTTATCGGCCGTCTTCGGCGGCGGGGTTTTTACGGGCACCCGTCGGCTCAAACTCAAGGAGAGCGATCGGGCATCCGCCATGGCGCAGGAGTTGCACAAATTCGGCGTGGCGGTAACGGTGCATGAGGACAGCGTGGTGGTCTATCCCCACGATCTGCACGCTCCCACCGAAATTCTTTGCGGGCATAACGATCACCGCATCGTCATGTCCTTGGCCGTGCTGGCCACCCGCTTGGGCGGTACCATCGACGGGGCGCAGGCCGCCGCCAAGAGTATGCCCGACTTTTTTGAGCGGCTTTTATCTCTCGGATATGAGGTACACTACCATGATGCTTAACACCAATAAAAAGATCCTCATCGTCGGTTTGGGACTCATCGGCGGCAGTTACGCCCGTGCCTTTACCAAACTCGGCTTTGAGGTTTCGGCCATTACCCGTTCGCAGGCATCGATTGACTATGCCCTGCGAGAGGGGATCATTGCCAAAGGCTCGGCCACGCCCGACCCGACCTTGATCGGCGAAGCCGAACTGATCATCTTTTCCCTCTACCCCAAGGTCTTTATCGAGTGGATCCAAGATAATCAACAATATTTTCGGTCGGGTGCTCTGCTGACCGACGTTACGGGTGTTAAAACCTCGGTCGTCTACGACATTCAGAATATCTTGCGGGAGGATGTAGAATTTATCGCCGCCCACCCCATGGCCGGTAAAGAGGTCTACGGCGTGGAAAACAGCGATGAGCGCATCTTCCACGGCGCCAACTACATTGTCACGCCTACCGAGAAAAACACGCCGGCGGCCATTCAGGATTGCTTGGAGATCGGCAAACTGCTGGGGTTCGGCAAGGTCTGCCTGCTCTCGCCCGAGAAGCATGACCAGATGATCGGCTTTGTGTCGCAGTTGACCCACTGCATTGCCGTATCGCTTATGACCTGCTATGACGATGACGAAAAGTTGCAGGATTATACGGGCGACTCCTTCCGCGATCTGACCCGTATCGCCCGCATCAATGACGAGATGTGGAGCGAACTGTTTTTGATGAATAAAGAGCCGCTTTTGGCGCAAATGGATCGGTTTTTGGATGAATTTTCCCGCCTGCGCCGCTCGCTTTCCGACGGCGATCGGGACACCATGCGGCAGATGATGAAAAAATCGACCGCCCGCCGCGCCTTATTTGACAAGAAGTAAAAAGGAGACCCTACCCCATGAATATGAATTTTAAGCGCAAACTCCCCATCCCTCTCGAAGTAAAGACCCAGTTCCCGCTGACCGAGGCCATGGCCAAGGTCAAGGCCGAGCGGGATGCGCAGATCAAATCCATTCTCAACTCCACCTCCGATAAATTCCTGCTGATCATCGGCCCTTGCTCGGCCGACCGCGAGGACTCGGTTATGGATTACATCTCCCGCCTGCGTGAGGTGCAGGAGAAGGTCAAAGACAAGATCGTTATCGTCCCCCGCATTTACACAGGCAAACCCCGCACGACGGGCGAGGGGTACATGGGTCTGTTGCATCAGCCCGATCCGTCTGGTAAACCCGATATCTTCAAGGGCATTCTGGCGGTGCGTCAGTTCCATATGCGGGCGTTGTCGGAAACGGGATTTTCCTGCGCCGATGAGATGCTCTATCCTGAAAACCACCGCTATCTGTCCGATCTGTTAGGATATGTGGCCGTCGGGGCCCGATCGGGTGAAGATCAGCATCACCGCTTAACGGCGTCGGGCATCAACATCCCCGTCGGCATCAAGAACCCGACGGGCGGCGATCTGTCGGTCATGGTCAATTCCATCACCGCCGCCCAGCGCCCGCACACCTTTATCTACCGCGGCTGGGAAGTGGAAAGCACAGGCAACCCTTATACCCACGCCATTCTGCGCGGGTATGTCAACAAGCGGGGGCAGAATCAGCCCAACTACCACTACGAGGATCTGATCCGCACCTATGAGATCTACGCAAAAAGCGGGCTTGCCAATCCGTCCGTTATCATCGATACCAACCATGCCAACTCGGGCAAGCAGTACGATCAGCAGCAGCGCATCGCCGAAGAAGTGCTCTACAACCGCCGTCATAACGCCGACATCGGACGGATGGTCAAGGGCTTCATGGTGGAAAGTTACCTCGTAGACGGCTGCCAGAAGCCCGAGGGCAACACCTACGGCCAGTCGATCACCGACCCCTGCATGGGCTGGGAGAAGACCGAAAAGTTTATCTACACCGTAGCCGACAAACTTTAATATTCTGTAAATTCCTAATATTTGGCTTTAAAAATTCCCTCCGTTATGATATACTAAAGAAAAACGGAGGGATCTTTTTATGAAAAAACTGTCTTTCGTCCTGCTCGTCACGCTTTTGCTCGGCCTTTGCAGTTGCGCGCCCAAGCCAAACGGGGCGGAGATCTTTGACATCAAAGATCCCAAACAGATCATCTTGTATGATATTTTTCTCGCATCCATAAGTTCTCATCAAGCCGACCATGCCACGGTACAATTAACAAACCCCGCCGATGTTACGGCCATCTGTGATCTCCTCAACGGTCTGACCCTCACCGAGATCGATTCTAACGATGACGTATCTGGCGAATTTACCATCCGCATCGAATGCGAACATGTTATACGCATTATTTCAATTACCGAGGCAATCATCCATTGCGATTGGAACGACAAAACTTATCAAGCCGATAAGGATATTACCGAAGAGTTAAAAGGGTATTTGACTCGTGACGTGGGCACGGTCAGCAGTGGGAAAGACCTCTTTCTGACCGATTCGATTGCCCGCATCACCGTCACCAATGCCCAGTGGGAAGAGATTGAAATGACCGATATTTCACAAGCCGTCAAATCCCTATCGGCGTTGACACTGACCCGTGCGAACACGCCCCAATTAGAGGGTGGATTAAAAATCACCCTGTATTTGCAAGACGGCAGCCGCATCGGCATCACTTTTGGCGGTAATATCATGCAGGTGAACAACAAAGCCTATCGGTGCGATACCGATATTTCGCAAATTTTTTCACAGGTCGTGCATCCCGAGTCTTGACAAAACGGGAGTCGGGGTATATACTAAAGCCAACGGATCCATGAAGGATACCATTTGATTTTTTTATTTGATAACGATACTATGAAGGTGTCATGATCTCCCAGAGGTCGTGACACTTTTTTTATGCAAAGGAGAATGAAAATGAACAAAAAAATTCGTAACTTGGTTTTGGCCGCCCTCTTTTTGGCGATGGCCTTTGTCCTGCCCTTTCTGACGGGGCAGATTCCCGAGATCGGGTCGATGCTCTGCCCGATGCACATTCCCGTTTTGCTGTGCGGCTTCTTTTGCGGCTGGCCGTGGGGTTTGGTCGTCGGGCTTGTTGCGCCGCTCCTGCGTTCGGTCACCTTTGGCATGCCGCCCCTGTTCCCGACCGCCGTCTGCATGGCCTTGGAACTGGCCGCCTACGGTGCGGTATCGGGGCTGATGCATAAACTCCTGCCGCGCAAAAAGCCCTATGTCTATCTGTCGCTGATCACCGCCATGCTCGTCGGACGGCTGGTATGGGGCGGGGCGATGTATCTGTGTATGGGACTCCAAAACGGCGGATTTACTCTCGCCGCTTTTCTCGCCGGCGCCGTCACCAACGCCCTGCCGGGGATTGTTGCGCAGATCGTGTTGATTCCAATACTGGTTATGCTTTTCGATAAAAATAAGGCTCACGAAATGTGAGCCTTATTTTTTAGTCTTTGTGTTTGGTTTCTTCCAGAATGGCATCGATATCATCCAAAAACGGGGATTCGATCTTGGGTTCCTGAGTCATCTGCGGTTCTTCTTTTCTCTCCTCGGTCGGCGGGGTTTTGGGCTTTTCTTCCCAGCCCAGCACCATGGACAGGAGCAAGATGATGATAAAGAACAGGGGGTTAAAGCGGAAGACCAGCGTGGTCACCACCGCCTGCACGACACCCAGCACCGCCGCCATCAGCGCAATAATTCCCCAGATGGCGCCCATGACCTTGTGTTTTTTCTCCCAGTCCATCAGCCCCAGCATGGCGGCGCAACCAGCATAGCCGATCAGCCCCGGCAGATACAGCCAACGGGAAGCGGCGGGAATGGCCCAACCCAAAATAAAGAAAATTAAACTTACGCCGAAACAGGCAAATAAAATCAGTTTTTTACGGTTCATCTTCCAATTCCTTTCTTTTTTCCCAGTATATCATCTTTCAGATAAAAAAGCAATGCCTCTCTTTGATTGGGCACCCGTTCGCTCACCACCGCATCCAGCAGTTGCCGCAAAGCCGCTCCGATCTGCGGCGACGGCAGTCCCAGATCGGCACCGCTCACCGCCAACTGCCCCACGCTCAGGCACTCGCCCGCCTCTACACATTCGCACAGCATTTCACCCAAGCCTTGGGTATCCTCGCCCTGTGCCGCCCACAGCGAGAGCAGGGCATCGGCATCCTCCACGCCGTATTCGGCCGCCAAGCGCCGCACGCCGATGCGATCGGTGGGGACCGCTTGACCGAGCGCCGCCGTCAGCCGCGCCACCGCCTTTTTCTCGATCTTCGTCAGGCACAGATTCCGTGTCACGTCAGCGCCCGACAAATACCCGATCAGCACCAGCCGCAACACGAAATCGAGCGGAGCCGACAAGGCGCGCGCCTCGATCGACCCGACATCGGGCAAGATCGGTTCCCAAACGGGTAAAAAATCGTTCCAGATCCGCGCGCAATCGGGCGATCCCAAAATGCCGCGCAACTCTTCGGTCACCCTCTCCTTGGCGATACAGGCAAGGGTGGGCGCCGCCTCGTTCATGGCCTGTGCCGTATGCGGCTCCACCGCAAAACCCAGCCGCACCGCAAAGCGAATACCGCGCAGGATGCGCAGGGCGTCTTCCTCAAACCGCAGTTTCGGGTCGCCCACGGCGCGGATAATGCCCGCTCTCAGGTCAGCCTCGCCGCCGAACGGATCGCAAAGCCCCCGCTTGGGGTGCCACGCCATGGCGTTGACGGTAAAATCCCGCCGTGCCAGATCCTCGCAAACATCCGAGGTAAACGCCACGGCATCGGGGCGGCGGTGATCGTGATAGCCGCTCTCGGTACGGTAGGTGGTAATTTCAATAGGATGATGGTCGATAATGGGGGTGACGGTACCGTGAGAAAGCCCCTGTAAGATACAGCGGGTGTCCCCGAACACATCCAGCATCTGTTTGGGGGTGGCGTTGGTGGTCAGGTCAAAATCGTGCGGCACCTCGCCTCGCAGCCGATCGCGCACGCAACCGCCGACCGTCCACACTTCATAGCCGCTCTTTTCCAACTTACGCATGGCTTGTTTGACATAGTCGGGCAACATCTTTCTCCCCCCTTTTTCTGTATTATAACCCATTCCTTTCCATACTTCAATAAAAAAGTTCTCGACATATCGCCCGAATCTCGCTATACTATTATACAGATAGGAGTGAAAACCATGAAAAAACTGATCTGTTTCTGTATCGTTACCCTGCTGGTGCTGGGCTGTCTGTCGGGTTGTGTGATGGGCAAGAAGGCACTGTTGTTGGTGGAGGACACCCGCACCGACCGGACCCAACTGCTCTGGGCCGGCTTTTCCCAAAAGGCGAAAAAACTGGGGCTCAAGCCGATTCTGGTGGGGCTGACCGACGAGACCGAAGTCCAATACACCGCCTACCAACTGTGGGAGCAGGCGGTGGCTGAGCATGATCCACATGCCGTGGCCGTGGTGGGGCTGACGGCTCTCGATGCGTCCTACGCCTTTCTGACTGAGCGGGAAAGCCCGGTCGTGGCGGTCAATTCGGCTTCCGACCTGACCGTTCCCGATCTCTTTTGCGTGAATGGTGCCACCGATGTCGCTCTGGCCCGCATGGCGGCCGCGCGCATCATCGAGATGGAGCCGCCCGCTTCGGGGCGCATCCGTCTGCTCTATAACCGCGATAATGAGGAAGTCAATCAGGTCTTTGCTTCGATGCTGGAAGAGGCGGCCTACTTCAATCTGGAGTGCACCCCCCTTTCGGGACGGATCAGTGAGCAGCCCATCCTCAACAGTTTTACCGAAGACACCGTGGCCGCTTACAATGCCAGTTCGTATGATACCGAGGCGACCGATATCAGCAACCTCATCCTATCGGGTGCCACCCGCGCTCATCTGACGGCACTGCAAGACGGTCGAGCCTGTGCCGTATACTGCCGTGACTACGAGACCATCGGCATACAGGCGGCCGACGCCTGCGCCAAGGCCCTGCGGGGCAAGGAGCCAACCGCCATTACTGTGGAGCCTGTCCTGATCACGTCCGGCGGTCCCAAACGCAACGGCGCCCAATACTGGCTCGATCTCTACGACTGAATTTTTGCCTGCCCGATGCGGCAGGCAAATTTTTTCTTGATTTTTCAACATATCTGTGTTATTCTTAAATATGTTAACAGACTATGAAAGTGAAGGATGACAAGTATGGCAAAACGCAGTGACGGTGTACAGGTCAAAAACCTGGAACCGCTCATGAAGATCATTCCCTATATCATGTACGATCGCAACGATGCGCTCAATTATAACTATGAAGAGGTGGACTGTTCGGTACTGGACAGTTATATTAAAAATTACACCAAATCCGAACTGACCTATATGCACATTCTGATCGCCACCTTTATCCGCACCATGCACAAGTTCCCCGAACTCAACCGTTTCATCGTCAACGGCAAGTTGTATCAGCGCGACACGGTCACGATGAGTTTCAATGTGCATCGCTCGTTGCGCGGAGAAACCTGCGAAACGGTGCTCAAGATCGGCTTTAACGGCACTGAAACGCTGGCGCAGGTGTGCGAGGCGCTGGATGCCGCCATCGCTGAAAATACCGCCATGGGCGAGAGCAACGATACTGACGATCTGGCCAAGGTGATCATGGCCATTCCGCCGTTTCTGTATAAGCCTGCCGTGCGGTTTTTGATGTGGATGGATCGGCATAACCTGTTGCCCAAAGACATTATCGAGGCTTCTCCCTTCCACACCTCATTCTACATAACCAACCTCAAATCCTTGGGGATCGGGACGGTGTTGCACCACATTTACAACTTCGGCACCTGCAGTCAGTTCGTATCGATGGGAAAAGAGCGATACATCCCCGTTGTGGACGGCAAGGAGCACATCACCATCAAGAAAATGCTCCAGTTGGGACTGACTACCGATGAGCGCATATGCGACGGTTTGTACTTCGCCCGTGCCGTGCGGTACATGAAAAAACTGATGGCACACCCCGAAATGTTGGAAAACGAGATCGAATAATGAAAATACCCATCGAAAACGGTGGGTATTTTTTCCGTTTGCCCTTGCCAGCGATGAAAAATTGTGTTATCATAATGTATATATTGCGTTATTATGCCTAAAAAGGAGTACGAACATGGCAGAAGAACAATTATTCCGCACCGCCATCAGTGGTTTTAACAAAGACGATGTTATCGCCTACATAGAGGGTATCAACCGTGCCGCCGCCGAGAATCAGGATTGGTTTGATCGGCAGACCAAGGCTATGGCTGACACCATTAAGCGGTTGACCAAGGAGAATAACGCGCTCAAGGCCGCCGGTGCCGATCCTGCCGCTCTGGAACAGTTGCATAAGCAGTTGGAGGAGAAGACACAGGAATGTGAAGCCGTCCGTCAGGAGTTGGCGGCCGCCAAGCAGAAGGCCTCCGTCCCCGGAATCGGGAACGAGCAGTTGCGTACCCGTATCGAAGAGATCATCCGCGAGCGTGAGCGTATGCAGCAGCAGATCGCCGCTTACAAGGCTGAGGTTGAGCAGTTGCGCGAAGGCGCCCCTTCCGATTCGGCCGAACTGGAAGCCGCCAAAAATCAGATTCTTGACCTGCAGACCAAGCTGGCGCAGGCCGGTCAGCCTCTCACTGAGGAAGAGACCAAGGCCCGCATAACCGAGGCTGAGGAACGTGCCGCCTCCGCCACCATGCAGTTGGCACAGATGCAGACCCAGTTTGAATCGGTGCGTGCCCAGTTGTTGCAGACCCAGTCGCAGGCCGCCCGTCAGATTGATGAGTTGACCTTGCAGAACCGCCAGCTCTCGGCTCGGCTAAACGGCACCTCTTACACCGCTCCCGTCTATTCGGGCGAACTTCGCCTGCGCGAGGCACAGGATCGGGTAACGGCGTTGGAACAGGAACTGGCCGCCGTGCGTGCCGAGAATGAGCGTTTGCGCTCCCAGTCGACCATGCATCCCGATGAACTGCGCAGCCTGTACGATAAGAGCCGTTTGTACGACGATATTAAAAATAACGTTGGTCGCATCATTACCGAGGCCAGAAAGAAGGCCAACGATATGGTGGCTGAGGCTGAAGTGTCCCGCAACGAGATCCTGCATCAGGGTATGGATGGATTGACGGCCATGCAGTCGAGGATCCAGACCATGAAGAAGGAGATCGATCAGGCGCAGAAGATCTATGCCGATACCTCCATCTCCATGTCGGGTATGTTCAATGCCATCAACGATGCGGTCAACATTACCGACAATCAACTCATCGCCGTCCTCGGTCCGGCGCCTGAACCGGTTGCCGAGCCCGTCAAGGAAGAACCCAAGAAGAATGGCAACGAGGATGTCTGGCGCACCCCCATATTATAAAAACAGAGCAGACGCAAGTCTGCTCTTCTTTATCCGATAACAGGAGCGTATTATGGAAAACACTACAAGTTTTACCGATGAATTTATTGAAATTGTGTTGGACGAGCGCCAGCCGTCTGCCCCGCCCAAAAAACGGCGGTGGTTGTGGCCGCTGCTGAGTATAGCCATCCTGCTGTTGGCGGTGGGCGGGCTGTTCCTCTACCTGTTTACGCCCAACGGTCAGCCCTCGCCCGAAGCGCTGGCGCAAACCTATGCCAACGCTATGATGAACGATCGGGTGGGGCAGGTCTACCGTCTGTTCCCCTCGGCCATTGCCCGCCGCCACAGCGGCACGCGGGAAGCACTGGTGGAGGAATTGGATGACTTTTGCTATGCCTACGGTCAGGCCGACGGATATACGCTGGTTTCGGTTGCCGCATACGATACCGCTCTGCGTCAATCCTTCTCGGTGATTCTGGATACCGAGATTACCGATTATCGGCACATCACCCTCTCCATGATGCTGGACGGACGGGAGCGCCGTCTGCATCTGGACGCGTTGTATATGCAAGGCAAGTGGTATCTATCCGAGGTGTGGAACGACGACGTGCTGGTCGGCAACGGGTTTGCCAATCCCGAAGAGGCCGCCACCGCCTATTTCTCCGCTCTTGGCGGTAACAGTCCGGAGGGCATATCGCTGACCCTGTCCCCCGCCCTTACCACGGCCGCCATCGAAAAGCAGTACGGGTTGCGGCAGATGCTCTGCGAGGTGGACGATCTGTACGCTGTCGATGCCCATCCCGTTACCTACTCCCCTATCCAAACCAAGAACTACTCGGCCTATCAGACCCAAAGCATAGCCGAGGTACTGGGTGTGGAGCCACAGGCCTACCGCGCCTACTATTATGATGCCTGTGTGGGCGACACGGTCTATACACTGGTGCTGGATCTGGTGCAGATCGGTGACCGCTGGGGCATCACCCGCATCTGGAACTACGATAAAGAATATAGAATATGAAAAACAGGAGCGAAACGCTCCTGTTTTTTTATTGCAATTTATTGAGTTTATCCTGATTGATCATAACGATGAGCTTCATGTCCTCTTCCAGCGGAACGGTGGGATCCACATCGATACTCACCTGTTCTCCCGTACGTATGGCTACCACATTCATGCCGTATTTATGGCGCAGTTTCAGTTCGATCAGGTTCTTGCCCACCCATTCTTTTTTAACCGCCAACTCAACCATGGATACTTCCTTGGACAGTTCTACCATATCCAAAAATCCGGCGCTTACCAGATTTTTTGCCAATCGTACTCCCGATTCCTTTTCGGGAAATACTACCTTATCTGCGCCGATCCGCAG
The DNA here is from genome assembly GCA_045594545.1 of Eubacteriales bacterium. GTDB lineage: Bacteria > Bacillota > Clostridia > Oscillospirales > UMGS1783 > CAKSHC01. Next base: position 17,830 of record JAZNYQ010000031.1, read on the forward strand.
CATGATCTTGCGGTGCATCTCGTTGCCGCACTTAACGATGACCGTCGGTACGCCCGCCTCTTTGCACAAGGTGATGGCCATCACGCTGGCTTCCAGATTATTGGCCATGGCAATAATCACCACGTCCGTATTGGCGATCCCCAAATGTTTTATGACTTCGGCGTCGGTCACATCCGCACACTTACAGACGGGCAAGATCTCACCGGCCATATTCACGATAGCCGGTTCACTATCCACCGCCAGCACCTCTGCGCCGCTGTCCACCAGTCCTTTAGCAACGGCCAATCCGTATCGTCCCAGTCCAAATACGGCATACGTCTTGTGTATACTCATCCTATACTAATCTCCTCTGTTGGATTTTTTATCATGTCGGGATTGGCTCGCCGTACACGGAAGGCAATCGCCAACGAGATCGGACCGATCCGGCCCAAATACATGGTCACAATAATGATCAGTTTGCCAAAAACGTTAAGAAACGGTGTCATGTTTCGGGTCAATCCCACCGTTGCCGCAGCGCTCACCGTTTCAAAGGCTAGATCCAATAACGGACGGTCGGATACGGCCGCCAACAAAAGGGTAGCCGTCAACACGATCACAATAAACATGCAGGCTACCGCGAAGGCCTTGCGTATTGCCGTTTTGGCGATGTTTCGGTTAAACATGGCAACCTCATCCCGATTATAAATGGTGGCCAACGCCGAGGCCAGCAGCACCGTCACCGTCACCGTCTTCATACCGCCTGCCGTACCCACGGGCGACCCGCCGATCATCATCAAAATCATCGAAACCAATGTCGCTCCATCGGTCATATTCTCCTGCGCTATGGTGGCAAAGCCGGCCGTACGTGTCGTCACCGACTGAAACAGGGATACCTGTATTTTATCCCACAGCCCTAAGTTTCCGATCGTTTGCGGATTATGATACTCAAAGGCAAAGATAGCCGCCGCGCCGCCCAGAATGAGAACTGCCGTCGTTACCAGTGCAATTTTACTGTGCAGCATCAGGTGGCGTTTTTTGCCCCGCCATACAGACAGCACATCCCACCACACGATAAAACCGATACCGCCCAACACGATCAATGCCATCGTCACCCCATTGATCAAGGGATGGGTGGCGTATTGACACAAACTATCCTGCGCTAAAATATCGATACCCGCATTGCAAAAGGCCGATACCGCATGAAAAACCGAGATCCAGATCCCCCGCAGACCAAACTGCGGCACAAAAACGGGCATACACAACAACGCCCCCACACCCTCGATCGCGAAGGTGCCGGCCAACACGCGCTTGACAAAACGGATCAGCCCCGATAAGGAATTGAGATTAAAGGCGTCTTGCAATAACAGCCGATCTTCCAGCCCCATGCGCCGATGCAACATCACCATAATTCCGGCGAAAACGGTAATAACCCCCAGACCACCGATCTGAATCAAAAGGAGAATAACCGCCTGACCAAAGCCGCTCCATGTCATTACCGTCGGCAAGGTCACAAGCCCCGTCACACAGGTCGAAGTGGTGGCGGTAAACAGGGCATCGATATACGGCACTGCCTCGCCGTCGGCCGATGCGATGGGCAACGCCAATAACCCGCTGCCAATCAAAATGGCCGCAAGGAAACTGAGCAGTATGATATGAGTTGTCGATAATCTCTTTCGTTTCATGCCTCCATTATAATATATCCTCCTCAAAATTACAAGAAAAAAGAGCCGAGATTTCTCTCGGCTCTTATCTTTAGTCAAACTTGGGGGGCTGGTTCTTCTGAGAAGCATAAGGACGGTTGGGATCGTTGGTATTGATGCGCACAGTGGAACTGGTACCCATACGCACCGCACCCGCCTTGACCATCGCTTCCACATCCTCACGGCAGAGAATGCCGGTAGCGGCCTTGACCAACATATCCTCGCCCACCACACGCTTCATCAACTGCACGTCGGGAACGGTAGCACCGCCGGTGCCCATGCCCGTCGAGGTCTTAACATAGTCGGCGCCCGCCGCCTTAGACAGCACGCAGGCCGCGATCTTCTCCTCATTTGTCAGGTAGCAGCACTCAATGATGACCTTGACATGAGCCTCACCCGACGCATCGACAACGGCCTTAATATCGTTGTATACCAAGTCGTAATTCTTGTCGCGCAGAGCGCCGATATTGATCACCATATCGATCTCGTCGGCACCGTCTTCTACCGCCAGTTTGGTTTCAAACGCTTTCACCTCGCTACGGTTGGCGCCCAAGGGGAAACCGACCACGCAACAGGTCTTAACATCGGTACCTTCCAGATTCTTCTTAACACGGGCCACATGAATGGGGTTGACACAGATCGAAGCCGCGCCATGCTCGATGCCTTCCTTACAAAACTCGTCCACGATGGCCACCGGCGTGTAAGCACGAAGCACCGTATGATCGCAGTACTTGGCGTGGTTGAGCAACATCGGGTACTCCTTGGCAGGCGTTTTATCCTGCTCGATCTCGGCGATCTTGTCCGCAATAATCTTGTTCCAATCCATCTTTCTATTCCTCCTGTTTATAGGCTTTCAAAGCCATGAATTGCAAATAATGCCGCTCCCAGCGGGACATTGTTATCCAATAATTCGCAGGTCACAACCTCAAAACGGTCACGCCCCGAAATGAATACATACTCATTGGCATACCGCCGAATGGGCTCCACAATATATTCGCCCATGTTCGCCACACCGCCGCCGATGGCCACCCGATCGACGCCCAACATGGAAACGGTATTGGCGATCCCGATTCCGAAATGCCGCCCGACCTCTTCCAGTACCGAAAGCGCAAAGGCATCTCCCGCTTGCGCCGCCTCATGCAGGGCACGGCAGGTCGGCTCGGTCATGATCGAGTCGGCAGGGATCCCCTGTCGTAACCGCCGCTCAATGGCCGTTCCCGAACACAGATCCTCAATGCGTACCGGCGGATCACAGGCATAGGTATTGCCGAAATAGGCGGCGCCGAACCCAATGCCGTCCCACGGCTTGCCCTTGATGTACAGCCCGCCGCCGATGCCCGTACCGATGTTGGTGTAGAAAAAGGCATCACTGCCTCGTCCGCTACCCAAATGCAACTCGGCATAGCCGCCGGCAACCGTATCGTTGACCACCACCGTCGGGCGATCAAAGGTCTTTTCAAACCAGACCTTAAGTTCAAAATCTTTCCATCCATCTACCTGCAGAGAACACAGGCAACGCCCCGTCGCCGTTTCCAACGGACCGCCAAAGCCCACACCGATAGCGGAAATCTCGTATCGCAAAAGCAACGGCTTGATGTGTTCCGCTAACCAATCGAGAATGTCGGGCGCGCCCCGCGAAATGTCGGGCTTACCGCTGACCATCTCAATCAGATTGGCCTTCTCGTCACACACGGCGATCTGTTGCTTGGTTCCGCCGATCTCTACGCCCAGCACCATAGACCGCACCTCCCCTTTTTTCTTCATTGTAGCAAGTTCCGCTACTTTTGTCAATATCTTTGACAAAAGTATTTTACTATGATATACTATTGATAAAAGGAGGGATCGGTATGCACAATTCGACCAAGACCATCAAAACGGCCAACGCCTTTTTGGTGCTGGATGCGCTTCGCAAAAATGAGGGGATGACGGTAGATGCGCTGGTACGCACGACAAGGCTCAGCCGCCCCACCGTGCTGAGCATTCTGGACGAACAGATGGCACGCCATGTGATCGCCGTCGGCGGCAAGGTGGCTTCCGAGTTTGGCCGTCAGCCCGTCCTATACACCCTTGATCGGCAGACCCGCTTTGCCATCGGAATCGATTTTGAGTTTCCGCCCATGCGCCTGTGCGTGTCCGATCTGGCCGGTCAGATCCGTTATGAGAAGCAATGGGTCTGTTTGCCCGACCTGCCCCGTGCCGCCATTTTAGAGCGCCTTTTTGAGGAAATGGAAACGGCTATGTCCGTGACTCATATCACGTTGGCGAACGTCATCGGCATCGGTGTCGGCATTCCCGGTACCGTCAATAAGCACACCAACACCTCCCGCACCATTTCCCGTATTGCCGACTGGGACGGTGAGCCGCTTTACGACCTGCTCGCCCGCCGCTTCCCCGTTCCCATCTATCTGCGTAACGACGCTCATCTCATGAGCCGTGCCGCCACCGCCCGCTTGGGGCTGGAAGATAAGGACTATCTCTTTATTGCCTACCGCACCGGTATCGGCATGGCCATCTGCCGCGGCGGAGAGTTGATCGACGGCACCTTCGGCAACACCGGCTATCTGGGACACACCACCGTCAACCCCAACGGCGATCTCTGCCTCTGCGGCAATCGGGGCTGTCTGGAAACCGAGGCATCCAAGCCCACCATAGAAAAACGCTACGCCGAGCAAACGGGGAATGCCCTCCCCTTTGCCGACATACTGGCAAAGCCCGACGCCGCCGAGTTGTTTACCCAAGCGGGGCGCTGGTTCGGCATGGCGATTGCCAATGCCATTAAAATGACCGATATTTACACCGTGGTCATTGACGGACTGCCCGTGCCCGACGATCATCCGTTCCTCGCCGCCATTCGGAACACGGCGCAGACGGCTTGCCGCAGTTATGCCGTAGAGCCCATCAAGATCACCTCTACCGCCTTTCCCGAGGCCGTGGGCGCCCACGGCGCCGCCCTCTTCATCCTCGACACCTTCTTCCAAAAACCGCAATTGCATCTGACCACCTAATGCCGCAGGCAAATCATGCGCCCACGGCGCAAATCATGACGATGGTCAATTCATGCCCCTTGGGGCAAATCATCCAAAAAGAGAAGCGCCTCAGCGCTTCTCTTTTAATAGGTCGTGTTTTAGGTCCCAAAGATTTTGGGAGAGGTCAACATAGTAGTTGTGGGGGTTGTCAAAGCGTTTGACTTCGTCCCATTGGAGCGCCACCTGCTCGTCGCAATAGGCGGCAATTTCGGGCAGGGTGGGCGATTGATAGACCAACTCTCCCCCTTGGAAGATGGGGACGAGCAGTTCTTTCGCCTCAAAATCGGTGAGGGTTTTGCGCTTCCATGTGTGCTCGGGATCGAAGATCTCCAAAGGTTTGTCGGTGTCCACCCGCTCGTCATGCAAGGTCAGCAGGCCGGCCACCGCCTTGCCCTCCTCATACAGCCGCCACACCTTTTTGAAGTGGGGGTTGGTGACCTTTTCGGGGTTATCGGAAATTTTGATTTTGGGAATAATAGCGCCGTCTTTCTGCTCGACTGCCACCAGTTTATACACCCCGCCGAAGACGGGGTCGCTCTTGGCTGTGATCAGCCGCTCGCCCACGCCGAACGCATCGATGCAAGCGCCTTGCTCGATGAGTTTGCCGATCAGCCGTTCATCCAAGGAGTTGGACACAACGATGCGGCACGCCGTCAGTCCCGCCGCATCCAGCATCTTTCTCGCCTTTCTCGACAGATAGGCCAGATCGCCCGAGTCGATGCGGATGGCACAGTCGGTCAATCCCGTTTCCTTGAAGGCGCGGATGGCGTTGGGGATGCCCGACTCTAAGGTATTATAGGTATCGACCAGCAGGGTGGCGTTATGGGGATAGGTTTGGCAGTAGGTCAAAAAAGCCTCGTACTCGCTGTCGAACATCTGGATCCAAGAGTGGGCCATGGTGCCCACGGCGGGAATGCCAAACTGCTCCTCGGCCATGGTGCAGGCCGTTTTGCGAACCCCGCCGATGTA
>JAZNYQ010000032.1:0-14262 GCA_045594545.1 Eubacteriales bacterium
CTGCTGGGGGAGCGCGCGCCCATGCACTGTACCGGCATTGGCAAAGCGATGCTGGCCTATATGAATATGCCCGATCAGGAATTATCTTATCATACGCCGCAGACGATTTGTGATCGCAAAGTTTTGCAAGAGGAAATGGAGCGGATACGAGAGCGCGGGTATGCGATCGATAATATGGAACATGAGATGGGCATTAAATGCGTGGCTGTTCCCGTTTTCGGGGCCGATGGGCAAGTCATGGCGGCGGTCAGTGTATCGGGGCCGTCGATGCGGTTTGATGATCCGACGATCGAGACGCATGCCGCGGTATTGCAAGCGGTATTGACGCCTCTGCAATATTGTTTATAAAGAGAACGGAATTTCCGTTCTCTTTTTGTGTTCAAAATAGTACATAGTTTTATAGGATGCGTCAATGGTATAAATGGTAAAAAACTGATATAATAAAAGAAAATTCATGGGCAGGGAGAGAATCATGAAAGCGGAAATTTACAAGCATCAAGGCGCTACGGGTATTAAGATCAACGATAAGGTTTATGCCTTTGCGGGTACCCGATCCTTCCGTCCCGAAGGCCGTATTATTAAGTCTTTCTCCGAGTACGGTGTTCATTTCTTTAATATTTTCCCGTCCGGTATTATGACCGCTCTGTGTAACCGCACCGAACCCTATTCTCAGTTTGGTCCTGTATGGATTGACGAGGGAGAATATAATTGGGATAATCTGAAAAAACAATGTGATGAATTTTTCCCTAATCTTCAAGAGGATGATTATATTGCGCTGACGGTTCATCTTGACCCGCCGGCACAGTTCATGGAACGCCATCCGGAATTGCGTGACCATTGGGAGCAGATGATCCAGAACATGAGTTCGGAAGAATGGAAATGTGCCGCTGAGAAATACATGTGCGCCCTCATTGACAAAATGGATGAGTGGTATCCCGATCGGGTTTACGCCGTATTCCTGCTTTGCGGCGGTACGACCGAGTGGTACTCATTCTTTATTGATGAAGTTATTGACAATCCCTCCGATCTGCAAAAGCAGTCCTTCAAGGATTGGACGGGGCATGATTTCCCCTCGTCCGATATTTTGAAGAAGGGCACCGACGGATGCTTACGCCATCCCATTGAGGATAAAGTGGCGCTTGATTACTGGAAGTACGCCAATGAAATCGTGGCTGAGGTTCAGTGTCGCTTTGCGCATACCGCCAAGGTTCACACCAAGGGAACAAAACTGGTGGGGTTGTTTAACGGTACGTTGTGCGGCATGAAACTGGATCTGTGTGTACGTACCTATTATAACGGGCTGGATCGTTTGTTGGCCTGTCCGGATATTGATATGATCTTCTGTCCGGCCTCTTACGTGGCGAGAAAACTGACCTCGACCAGCGCCCTGCGTGTGCCTACCGAATCGATTGGCGCCGCCGGTAAACTTTTTGTGCATGAGATCGACAGTGCCACGAATTTGATTAAAACCATCAATTCCAAGGCTGCGACCGACCATGCCGAGGGACGTGACGAAACGTTTACCTGCGCCGAGCAGACCAAAATGTATCTGCGCCGTGAGTCGGGCATTACGCTGGCTAAGGGCATGGGTTATTGGTGGTTTGATATGTTCTCAGGCTACTATGATGATCCTGAACTGATGCAGGAGTTGGCCGATATTCATGAGTTGCAGAAGAAATTGATGACGTTGGATAACACCAATCTGTCTGAGGTGGTGGAGATTCTCGACCAGCGCTCGGCCTATTATTTGGAAACGGCCTGCCGATACCCGATGGTTGAGCATCAGTCGGCGCCGCTGAATTATACGGGTGTGCCGTGGGATCTGCGTATTGCCAAGGATCTGTTCACCGATCCGCAAACCGATAAGTATAAACTCTATTATTTCTCCGTCATCTTTGCGCCTGATCAGGCACTAAAGGATAAGATTGCACAGTTGCGTGCACGGGGGAAAAACATGCTCTTTGCCCATGCTCCCGGTTATATTACCGATGAGGGATTCTCGGAAGCAGCGATGGAGGAGTTGACCGGTATTAAACTGTGCCGTTGTGAATTAACGGACAATACCATTGAAGCTTGCGGTGTCACCTTTGATTTCAACAATGAAAATAAGCCCGGTGATTGCCATTTCAAGACTACGCAGGATTATACCAAGTGGCATCAGCTTTCACCGGTGTTCTATGCGGAGAATCTCGACGTGGTGCTTGGTCGTTTTAAGGAAAACGGCAAACCGGCAGTGGGAATGAAATTCCGTCCCGACGGTTCGTTTGATGCTTTTTGTGCCAACGTGCCGATTCCCACGGACGTATTGCGAGAGATTTTTGAGAAGGCCGGCATCTTTATGTATGCGGATCGTCCAACGGCTATTTACACCAATAAGTCTTTTGAATGTGCCTACAGTATGGAAGGTGGGGATATCACTTTGTATCGCCCGCAAGAGGAGATCCTTGTAGAACATTTTACCGGCGAAACCGTTACCATCGGTCCCGGCGGTACCACCGTACACTTTGAGCCGCAAACCACCAAATGTTATGTCGTAAAAAAGGACTGATGCCATACGCATCAGTCCTTTTTTAGGTGGGCGAACATGACCGAGGGGGATTTGCCGAATTTGCGCTTAAAGCGTTTGGAGAAATAGAAAACATCACAGTATCCCAGATAGTCGGCAATCTCGGTCAGATTCATGCCGGTATCGGTCATCAGTTCGCAAGCGTAATAGAGTTTTTCACTGTTGATATATTCGGTCACCGTGGTGTTCATGTGTTGTTTAAACAGGCGGCCGGCGTAAGAGGGAGAAATGCCGACGGATTGACAGATCTCATCCAAACCCAGCGGATGAGTTAAATTTTTCTTGATATAGATCATAATGCGATTGAGGGCGGACGGCAAGGGATTATCCTGATGGGAGCGCTCGGTAATGTCGGCTAAGAGTAAAAGAATTTTTAGGAATTCGCATTCGAGCATTTTTTGTCCGGTATGGGTGCCGCGAGCATGGTATTCGGTACAGGCAATGATGCTGTTGTAGATGCGTCGAAAATCCTGTCCGATTGATGTGTGAGCCGAAAAATAAATGCTGGAGTCGATCCGCTCGGGCAGGTCGAAGGAAAAGCGGCGGGAAATCGGCGGCAGAGAAGGAAAGTCGGTTTGCCGGATCCGGCCGTCAAAATGATAGAAATAATATTCGCAAAAATCTTCGGTATGGGCGCGGTACGGAGTACGGGCCGGAATGATCAAAACATCCCCCGCTTGCAAGTGGTAATCGGTGCCGTCCACATGGAAATCAGCCTGTCCGTCGATCAAGAAAACGAATAAATTTTGAGAAATGCTGCGAATATCGGTGCGTTCCCAGCCGTTTTTCTGCTTCATACGCCCGAAACGGTAGCATTGGATCATCTGTGAAATATCAAAAGAATACATTGACCGTCCCATCCTTTCTAACTACATAATAGATATCATTTTCCGTATTGTCAATGGGATGTTCAGAATAATACAAAAATTTAACACAATCACACATGGCGATTTTTCGGTAAATTCGATATACTGAAAGAAAAAGGAGCGACCTTACGATAGTGACGGAAGTTTCCATATAAAGGGAAAGGATGACAGAAATGGATTTTCTCAAATTGCATAATTTTTTAGCGGAACATATCCCCAATGAGCAAATTCCGGGTTGCGATATCATGGTTTATCATAAGGGGCAGTTGGTTTATCGGGAACAATTCGGTACGGGTGATTATCTGAAGTCCAAACCGGTTAACACCGACGATCACTACATCTTGTATTCGTGCTCTAAAGTGGTAACCTGTGCGGCCGTGTTGCACCTGATTGAAGAGGGGAAATTGGGTTTGGATGATCCGGTTTCGCAATATATTCCGGCATTTGCTGATGTTGTGCTTGAGGATGGCAGTAAGCCGAAGACGACAATGACAATCCGGCACCTGTTCAGCATGAGCGCCGGGTTGGATTATGATTTGAACGCGCCGCATATCCGTGAGCTGCTGCGCAACGATCCGGATGCGAATACGGTGGACATTGCGACGGCTATTGCGAAAAAGCCGATTCACTTTGAACCGGGCACCCATTATCGGTATGGCCTGTGTCACGACGTGCTGGCCGCTGTTGCAGAGGTGATTACCGGCCAGACGTTTGAATCCTATGTGAAGGAATGGACAGGTGCGGATATTGCCTATAATTTCAACGACGAAAACCGAGTTAAGTTGTTTCCGCAGTTTAATGCCGAAAGCGGCAAGGCAATACCGGTTAAGCAATTGTGCGCATACATCTTCTCTAAGAATCATTACAGCGGTGGAGCCGGTATGATTGCCACGGCGCAAGCCTATGCCGGTATTCTCAATGATTTGTGTCAAGGCAAACTATTAAAACGAGAAACTTTGGAGCTAATGACAACCAACCAGTTAACCGACGCGGCGTTAGCGGATATGCATGCCGGCAACGATAAGAATCCTTACGGGTACGGGCTTGGTGTGCGCACGCTGATGTGGCCACAACGGATTGATCACAAAGCTCCTTTGCGGGAATTTGGCTGGGGCGGTGCTGCCGGATCCTACGCCATATTGGACTACGAGAGGCAGATTGCCGTGGGCTATTTTCAATGCGTTCTTTCCTGTGCGGCTGCCGGAGATATTCATCGAGGTATCCGAGACCGTGTTTATGAAGCACTTGGCTATACATTTACGTAAAAGTAATTAGGAGAGAGCCTATGAAGGTAACGTGGTTAGGACAGGCCGGTCTGTATTTGCAGATGGGCGGTCTGAAAATCATAATTGACCCGTACTTATCCGATTCGGTAGGAAGGATAGATTCTGCCAAATCCAGACGAGTCCCGATCGATGAAAGTGTTTTTGAAATAGAGCCGGACGTGTTAGCCTTTACCCACGATCATCTGGATCATTACGATCCCGAATCGGCGCAGCGGTTTCTTGAGCAAGACAAGGAATTCCTGGTGCTGGCGCCCAACGGTTGTTGGCAAAAGGCGAGAGCGGTGGGCGGTAAACATAACTATGTGTTGTTCGATGCGGGCACCGAGTGGACGCAAGGTGAGGTGCGGTTCACGGCGGTGACGGCCGTGCACAGCGATCCCTATGCGATCGGGCTATTGATCGAGGCTGAGGGTAAGACAGTCTACGTAACGGGCGACACCCTCTACAGTAAAAAAATTCTCGAACAGTTGCCCGATATTGATGTGATCTTCCTACCCATCAACGGCGCAGGCAATAACATGAACATGACCGATGCCGCCCGATTGGTAAAGGATTGCGGGGCGAAAGTCGCCGTCCCTTTGCATGTGGGTATGATGGATGAACTGGATGCCAATGAATTTCCCTGTCAGAACAAACGGGTGCTGACAGTATATAAAGAAACGGAGATATCATAATGAAAATTACTGACATTAAAACATTCGTGGTCGATTGTTTCCGCACCAACTGGGTCTTTGTTAAGGTATATACCGACGAGGGCATCAGCGGCGTAGGTGAGGGCACACTCGAATACAAAGAAAAAGCCTTTTTAGGAGCGGTCGAGCATATTAAGGAAGCCATTGTGGGTCTTGATCCGCATAACATTGAGCGCATCACCCATGACGTGTATCGGGATTCCTATTGGCGTTGCGGACCCGTGTTGATGAGCGCGCTTTCGGCGGTCGAGATGGCGCTGTGGGACATTAAAGGCAAGGCGCTGGGTGTGCCCGTATATCAGTTATTGGGCGGCAAGGCCAACGACAAGGTACGCATCTATGTGAACGGTTGGTTCGCCGGTGCTAAGACCCCTGAGGAGTTTGGTGAAAAAGCCAAGATTGCCGTTAAGCGTGGCGTGACGGCTATGAAGTGGGATCCGTTCGGTAAATCCTATCTGGAGATTTCCAACGCCGATCTGGATACGGCCTTGCGTTGTGTAGATGCCGTACGTCAGGCGGTAGGTCCGAAGGTGGATCTGCTCATCGAGGGGCACGGTCGCTTTAACGTGCCGACCGGCATCAAGATTGCCAAGGAACTGGAACCATTCAAGCCTATGTGGTTTGAAGAGCCGACCCCGCCCGATAGCCTCGAAGCGCTTAAAGCCGTACGGGACAAGTCGCCTGTGCCCATCTCGGCGGGTGAGCGTTTGTATAATCTCAAGCAGTATCGCGATCTGTTTGAAATGCGGGCGGCCGACTATATCCAGCCCGATATCAGTCATGCGGGCGGTATCATGGAACTGAAAAAGATTGCCGCAGTAGCCGATACCTACTACATTCCCTTCGCTCCGCACAATCCGTCGGGTCCTGTGGCCAACGCCGCTACCTTGCAACTGGCGGCCTGCACGCCGAACTTCTCTATTCTGGAAATTATGTATTCCGATGTGCCGTGGCGTGCCGACGTGACCAATGAAGCGCTGACCTATAAAGACGGCTATATTGATGTGCCCGATAAGCCGGGTCTGGGAATCGAAATTGACGAGGAGGCCTGCTTGGCTCATCCCTATAAGCCCCACACGCTTCGCCATTATACCGGTGCATTGACCGATATCCGTCCCCCTGAGTCGAAATTTTATTTTTGAGGTTAAGAAAATGAAAAAAGCAGTATTTGTAACCGGCGCTACCGTGGGTAGCGGTCTGGCCTGTGCCGAGCGTTTTGCTAAAGAAGGCTATGATGTATTTATTACCAGCCGTGATGCGGTGCGTGCGCAGGCGGCGGCCGATGAAGTGGCCAAGAAATACGGGGTTTTTGCTATGGGCTTCGGCCTATGCAAGGAAACCGAGGAAGAGGTTATTGAGGTATTTAAGAAGATTGATGAAACCGACCGTTTTGTGGAAACGGTGGTACTCAATGCTGCCAATATGGGCTTTGGTTCCGATCCTGCCAAAGGACTCGATCCGCTGACGGTGGATATTGAGGAATTTGCCGGCGTATTCAAGACCAATTTGGTGTGGAACTTTATGATCATTCGTCAGGCGGCGTTGCGCATGAAAGAGCAGGGCAAGGGTGCCATTGTCTTTATTTCGTCCAATACGGCCTACCGCGCCATTCCCAATCGTACCGCTTATTCGACCTCTAAGGGTGGCATCAACTCGATGTCCAAGGCTCTGGCTATTGATCTGGGTCCCTACGGGATTCGCTCCAACGTGGTATTGCCCGGCACCATCAAGACCGACCGCTGGGTCAAGATGGGCAACAAGCAGATCGTAAACGGAACCCTCACCCCGATCGGCGATATTTCCGACTTTGAGGATATTGCCAATGCGGCATGGTTCTTGGGGTCGGACGAGTCGAAGAATATTACGGGCGCTGAGATCATGGTAGACGGCGGTATGTCCTGCCAGTTGTATCCGCAGATACTCAACGATCTCAAGCGCCGCTATATAGCCGAGCAGGAGGGTTAAGTATGGATCTGTCAACCTTATCACTGCGGGAGAAAGTGGCGCAGACCGCCATTATTCTGCATAGTAAGGATCGCTTTGTCGATGAGCCGGTCGGCGGTGTCTTTATCGGGGCTCAGATCATTACCGAAGTCGAAGACGGCGTGGCCGCCATGCGGGAAACGGTGACCAAATACCGCAACAATATGGCGGTGCGTCCTCTGGTCATGTCCGACTTTGAAAACGGTTGCGGCATGATGATCAAAGGGCTGACCCCATTCCCGTACATGATGAGCCTTGGCTGTGCCAACGACGAAAAACTGGCCTATGAATACGGCAAGGCCACGGCGATGGAAGCCAAAACAACGGGGGCGAATACGACCTTTTCGCCGGTCTGCGACCTCAATCTTAACTGGCGCAATCCTTTAGTGAATGTGCGCGGCATTTCGGATGATGCCGACCGTGCCATTCCGCTGTTGCGTGCCGTGATCCAAGGCATGCAGGATCATGGACTGGGTGCCTGTGCCAAGCATTTCCCCGGTGACGGGGTGGACTGGCGGGATCAGCATTTGATCACGACGGTAAACTCTCTGCCGATGGATCAGTGGCGAGCCACCTACGGGCGGGTGTTCCAAGCCATGATCGATGCCGAGGTATCCATGATCATGCCCGGGCATATTGCTCTGCCTGCTTACACGGGGGACAAGATGCCGGCCACCCTTTCTAAGAAACTGATGACCGATCTGCTCAAGGGCGAGATGGGATTTCAGGGTGTTATCGTTTCGGATGCCACCAATATGGGTGGTTTTAACGGATATTATGCCACCAAGACCGAGGCGGAAGTGGCTTGTTTTGCCGCCGGTTGTGACCTGATTTTGTGGCCGACCGACGAATATATTGACGCTGTGGTGGCGGCAATCGAAAAGGGCGAGATCCCCATGTCCCGTCTGAATGATGCCATTGCCCGTATTCAAGCCATCAAAGATAAATATATTCCGGCTGACGATACTTACCCCGAGTTGACCGCGCAGGAAAAGGCCTATGTTAAGGATGTGGGACGGCGCGTGGGTGAGCAGTCGATCACGTTGGTAAAGGATGAGGTCGGTTTGTTGCCGCTTACATCCGCGCCGAAAAAGGTGTTGCTCTGCTCGACGGTCAATCATGCGCAGGCACTTCCTGCTATGGAGCGTTTGCAAAAAGAATTGGAAGCGAGAGGGGCACAGGTGACGCATTTACCGGTGATACCGGTAGGATCCAAGCCCTTAAAAGAATCTGAATTTGAGCAGATGGCCAAGGAAAATGACCTGATTATTTACGCTTTCTACTCTCGTTCTTTCCGTCCGGTAGGTCCGATCGATTTTTCGGCGGAACGGACTCGGTTTATCTCCAATGCATGGAAAGTGCCGCGGGATAAGGCGGTTACGGTTTCGTTCGGCAGTCCTTATTTTGTTGAGCAGTATTTCGAGCGTTCCCGGTGCGTGGTAAATGCCTATTCCATGATGGAAGACAGCGTAGCGGGGTTTGTCCGTGCCCTTTACGGTGAAGTGCCCTTTACCGAGGACAGTCCGGTCAATATTCATTTGTCATAGTTGAAAACCACTATCTTTTGTGATAGTGGTTTTTTTTAAGTTCTATTGAAATAGGGGGAGAATTATAGTATAGTAAGAGTATAAAAAAGAAGGAGAAGAATATGGAATTTTTAAGTAAGATATGGGAAAAGATAAAATCATTCTTTACGAATAAGGAACCCAAGGTGGATCAGGCGGCTATTGATGAGGCACGGGCGCAGCGGTTGCAGGAGCTCAACGATCCGGAGGATGATTTTGCCGACGATATTGCCTATGATGAGGATGAATTGGTGAAGTTATCCCGTCAGGCGGCGAATAAGCGCACCTTCCGCAGTGCCTATTACATTTTCGGTTCCCTTTTGGCGATTGGCTTGGTGGCGTGGGGCTTGATTGGATTATGGATCACGCCTAAGCCTGATATCAGCATCATGATCCAGGCAGACGGAATGGTGGAAGATGGAGATGTGGAAAGTATCCGCACCTTAGTGGCCGATGCGGTCGGGGATCAAAACGGGGACGGCAAGGTCGTGGTGGAAGTGACCGAGATCAGCATGCCTGCCCAGCGTAACGAAGAAACCGAAGCGGCCTTTTTGGCAGGAAAAGAGAGCATAGAGGAGACGCTGGTTGCTCCCACGATTGCCTTACTTTTCGGGCGTGAGGAGTTTTTGGCGCAGACCGATGCCACAGAGGATCGGCTGGCGCTGGCTGAGATTTTGTCCGATCTGAGTGAAAACAATCCGCTCAAGGATTATTTTATCGCCTATCGCCAAGGAGATACCAAACAGATAGCAGTAGCCAAGGACGTATATAATACACTTTCATAAGGAGAGAAGAGTATGGACTTGTTACGGGACATTGCACTGAATGTGGTTCGGGTGACGGAGGTGGCGGCTTTGCGAGCCTCCCGCCAGTTGGGTATGGCCGATAAGAACGCGGCCGACAAGGCAGCGACCGATGGGATGCGGGGAATGTTGGATATGCTCAACATCCGCGGTACCATTATTAACGGCGAGGGCGTCAAGGATAAGGCGCCGATGCTGTATATCGGGGAAAAGGTCGGGAATTGGGATGCCGATTATCCCGAGGTGGATATTTCGGTCGATCCGATCGACGGTACTCGGTTAGTGGCCAACGGTCAGGCTAATGCCTTAGCCATTATGGCGGTTGGCGACAAGGGTTCGATGTCCTTTTTACCCACTTTCTATGCCGAGAAACTGTCTTACGGTCCAAAACTCAAAGGTTGCTTGGACATCAACTGCAGTATACGGGAAAACCTCAAGATTGCCTCGATCAAACTGGATAAGCCGGTGCGGGATCTGACCATTGCGGTACTGGATCGGCCTCGGCACGCCGATTTGATCGCGCAGATCCGACAGGTGGGTGCCCGTATTAAACTCATCGGTGACGGTGATGTGGCGGCGGGAATTGCTACCTGCTTAGAGGGAGAAAAGATCGACCTGTGCACCGGTATCGGCGGCGCGCCTGAAGCGGTCATTGCGGCGGCGGCCATGCGGGGCATGGGCGGCGATATACAGGTTAAACTGTTTGCGCAGGATGAGGAAGAACGTGAACGTGCAATTGCCGAGGGATATGATCTGAACAAGGTCTACTTTGCCGAGGATCTGGCGCGTGGGGACGATGTGATTTTTGCCTGCACCGGCATTACCGACGGCGAGTTGTTGCCCGGCATCAAATATTCGGGCAAGAAGGCCACATCCTATTCGATCGTGACCCGAACCAAGACGGGAACGGTGCGGTATATTCAGGCGGATCATAACCTGCGGCAGAAGACCATTCCTTCCAAGGAAGCCAGTGGCGAACAGGTCGTGTGATAAAATTATAATTGTTTTTTATTCCCTCTTGCATCTTGAAAAATGAGGGTGTATAATAGGTTGTAATTTATTTTAGGAGATGAAAGTATGCGTTTTTACGTAACGGAAGATTATGCACAGATGAGCCGTCAGGCGGCGTCGATCATTGCCGCACAGGTAGTTTCCAAGCCCAATTGCGTATTGGGTCTGGCCACGGGATCATCACCGGTAGGGGCTTATCAGAATCTGGTTGAGTGGAACAAAGAGGGAATCCTCAGTTTCGCCGAAGTTCGCAGTGTGAATCTGGATGAATACATCGGGTTATCGCCCGAGCATGATCAGAGTTATCGGTATTTTATGCAGGATAATCTGTTTAATCACATCGACATTAAGCCGGAGAACACCAACGTCCCCAACGGTCTGGCCACCGATCCCGAGCAGGCGGCGGCCGATTATGAGAAGATCATCGCCTCGATGAACGGCGTGGATCTACAGCTTCTGGGTCTGGGACACAACGGACATATTGCTTTTAACGAGCCCTGTGATGAGTTTATCATGGATACCCATGTAGTGGATCTGACCGAGAGCACCATCCAAGCCAACGCCCGTTTCTTTGCTTCGGCCGATGAGGTGCCCCGTCAGGCCATGACGATGGGTATTCGTTCGATCATGAAAGCCAAGAAGATCCTGGTTGTGGTAGCCGGTGCCGATAAGGCGGAAGCGGTTTATAAATCCTTTGCCGGTCCGGTAACCCCGCAGGTGCCCGCATCGATCTTGCAGCTGCATGCCGATGTAACGGTGGTCGGCGACAAGGCGGCGATGAGCAAACTGATCGAAGCCGGATTAGTAAAATAATAGATAGCAGGAGCCAAAAGCTCCTGCTATTTTTTAATTATAATATTGATTTTTCATGCAGATATGGTATGATAGAATGGAAATTATGTGGAACAGGAGGTTCTTTTTATGAAAGAGCCTGTATTGGTGATTATGGCGGCCGGCATGGGAAGCCGTTTCGGCGGAGCCAAGCAGATCACGCCCGTGGACGAGCAGGGGCATATTTTGATTGACTTTTCGTTGTTTGATGCCTATCGTGCGGGATTCCGTGAGTTGGTGTTTATCATTAAGGAAGAATCTCGAGAAGCATTTGAAGAGAGCATCGGCAAGCGCATGGAGAAATATTTCCGTGTGCGCTATGTCTATCAGGATATCGCTCGATTACCCGAAGGGTTTACGGTGCCCGAGGGGCGTGTTAAACCTTGGGGCACGGGTCATGCCGTGGCTTGTTGCCAAGGCGTGGTGGACGGGCCGTTTGCCGTGATCAATGCCGACGATTATTACGGACCGAGCGCTTTTGCGGCGGTATACGATTTTCTGAAGAATAATAAAGAGGAATCCCAGTATGCCATGGTGGGCTATCGCGTGGGCAATACGCTGACCGAGAACGGCTCGGTCTCCCGCGGGGTTTGCCGTGTGGAGAACGGAAAATTGGTCGATGTGACCGAGCGCACCTACATCGTACCGCAAGGGGACGGCGCCGCCTATTCGGAAGATGGGGGCGAAACCTTTACGGCTTTGGATAAAAATGCGCTGGTTTCGATGAATTTATGGGGCTTTACGGGTGCCTTTCTTGATCAAATTTGGGCTCGTTTCCCTGCTTTTTTGCAAGAAAACGTGGCAAAAAACCCGTTAAAATGCGAATATTATCTTCCCTTTGTGGTCAATGAACAGCTCAAAGACGGCACGGCGCAGGTGCAGATGCTGCCTTGTGAGGAGAAATGGTATGGCGTGACCTATCGTGAGGATCTGGCACGGGTGCAGGCGGCAGTCGCCGAAATGAAAGAAAAAGGATTGTACAAAAAGGAGATTTGGTCATGACCGAGACCGTAATACGGCGTTTTTGTCTGCCGCCGATTGTGAGCAGCGAACGCTATGGACATGGCCACATCAATCAGACCTTTTTATTGGTTGCCGATACGGGGGAGCGGTTTATTTTACAGAAGATCAGTTCCCGTGCATTCAAGGACGTGCCGGCGCTGATGGGCAATCTGGTGGCGGTGACCCATCATCTGCAAAAGAAAGGTATGACTCCGACACTGACGGCGTTGCCGACTAAAGACGGCGGATTCTATTTCAAGGATGCCGAGGGCGATTACTGGCGGTTGTATGAATTTATTGAGAACTCCGTCTGCTTACAGAAAGCCGAGTGCAAGGAGGATTTTTATCAAAGCGCGCGGGCGTGTGGCGCGTTTGCGCAAGCTTTGAATGATTTTCCGGCCGATACGCTGGCGGAGACCATTCCGAATTTCCACAATACGCCCGATCGATTTCGTCTGTTCCACGAAGCGTTGGATGCCGACGTGATGGGGCGTGCCTCCTTGGTAAAAGAGGAGATCGATTTTGCCTTGGCGCATGAGGCGGAAGCGTCGATTTTGGTGGATATGCTGGCAAAAGGTGAATTGCCCTTGCGGGTGACCCATAACGATACCAAACTCAACAATGTCATGCTCGACGCGACCACCCGCGAACCGCTATGTGTTATCGATCTGGATACCGTCATGCCCGGACTGATCGCTTACGATTTCGGCGATTCGATTCGGTTTGGCGCATCCACGGCGGCCGAGGATGAAACCGACCTGAGCAAGGTGAAGTTTGATATGGAATATTACAAGGCGTACTTAAAGGGATATTATGAGACCTTCCCCGATATGACCGATGCCGAACGCAAAAGTTTGCCCATTGGCTCGAAGATGATGACGCTGGAATGCGGCGTTCGTTTTCTGACCGATTATCTGGCGGGAGATGTCTATTTCGGGATCCACCGTCCCGACCACAACCTGGATCGTTGCCGCACCCAGTTTGCACTGGTGGCCGATATGGAACGGCAATGGGATGCGATGTGTTCTCTTATCTAAAAAAAGATCCGCTGTTATACAGCGGATCTTTTTTATGCTTTGGGATATTCGTTGCAAAGTAGGCGGTAGGGGGCTTCGTCCTCTTCAATTTTTGGGAAGCGGCCTACGGGCGGGTTGAAACGGTTGTCGGTATTATCGTCGTTGCACTGGCTGACTTCTCCCAGGAGGACGGGGCCGGAGCCCGGTTCGACCTGAAAATCATGATACATACGCTGGACAACATACAGACTCTCGCCCGGACACAGGCGGATCTGCGTGCCGGCGGGTACGGTCATTTCATGACCATCCTTATGAATGGTAACATCCGAGTGGTAGTCAATCTCCTCATTAGGCAGGGAATTGTATACGCGGATCAGACAGTTGCCGCCACCTCGGTTGATGATGTCCTCAGTCTTGTACCAATGGAAGTGGTTACAGGCCATCTGACCTTCTTTGAGGTAGAGCAGTTTCTCAGCATATACTTTGGGGTATTTGTCGAGCATGGTACGGTTACCGTTGCGAATGGTGATAAGGGAAAAGCCGATCTTATCGAAATCACCCTGACCAAAGTCGGTAATATCCCAGCCGAGCATACAGTCACGCACTTCATCGTATTCGTGCCCCTTGGTCTGCCAGTCTTC
>JAZNYQ010000033.1:0-4547 GCA_045594545.1 Eubacteriales bacterium
CCCTGCACCGGCTGTGAATATTGCGTTAAGGGATGCCCGATGGACATTCCCATTCCCGACATCTTCGATTGCTACAACACCACCACCGTATACAATAACAAAGAAGGCGCCCTGCGCACCTATCAGATCGTGACAGGACGGCACGGCAAACCCGACGAATGTATCGCCTGCGGTAAGTGCGAATCGGCCTGCCCGCAGAAAATTTCCATCATAAATCAATTAAAAATTGCCAAAAACACCCTCGAAAATTAAAAAAAGGAGCCAAAACGGCTCCTTTTTTTACTGAATTTCTTTAATATCATAGGGGGTGGACTGGTAAACAAAGTAGTTTAGCCAGTTGATAAAGAGCAAACTGCCATGCCCCCGCCATGTCACCATCGGGGCACGGCCGGGATCGTTATCGGGATAATAATTCTCAGGCACGGCCGTATCCAACCCTGCCGCGGCATCCCGCCGATACTCGGCATCCAAGGTCAAGGGATCGTATTCCGAGTGACCCATCACAAAGAACTGACGGCCGCCCTTTTTGCCGACAATGTGCACGCCTGCCTGTTCCGACGAGGCTAAGATCTTCAGATCGGGCGCCGCCTCGATATCCTCGCGCTTAACGTAGGTATAGCGGGAATGAGGGGCGTAGAAGACATCGTCGAACCCACGCATGAGCATGGAACGCGGGGCATCCACCGTATGGGGGAACACGCCGAACAGTTTCTTATCCATGGTATATTTATCGATTCCGTAATGGTGGTACAGACCCGCCTGCGCACCCCAGCAGATATGCAGGGTGGAATGGACATTTCTCACACTCCAATCCATAATGGTTTGGAGTTCTTCCCAATAATCGACCTGTTCAAAAGGCACCAGTTCCACGGGAGCGCCCGTAATGATCATGCCGTCGAACTTCTCGTCCTTGATCTCGTCAAAGGTTTTATAGAAGGCCAACAGATGTTCCTGTGCCGTGTTATGCGATTCGTGGGATGCCATGTGAATGAGCGTCAACTCGATCTGCAAAGGGGTGTTTCCCAAAATGCGGCAGATCTGGGTCTCGGTCTCGATCTTCTTGGGCATCAGGTTGAGCAAAACGATCTTGAGCGGGCGAATATCCTGCGTGATGGCACGGGTCTCGGTCATGGCAAAGATATTCTCATTGAGCAGAGTCTGCACCGCCGGCAGATCGTTGGGAATCTTAATGGGCATCTCTTACACCTGAGCGAGCGCCTGCTCGATATCGGCGATCAGATCTTCCACATCCTCAATTCCGCAGGACAGACGAACCAGATCGGGACCTACGCCGCAGGCCACCAATTCCTCATCGGAGAGCTGGCGATGGGTGGCCGTAGCGGGATGCAGACAGCAGGAGCGGGCATCGGCCACGTGGGTCTCAATCGCGATCATCTTCAGATGACCCATGAAAGCCTTGGCCACTTCGCGGCCGCCTTTGACCCCGAAGGAAACGACGCCGCAGGTGCCGTTTGGCAGATACTTCTGCGTCAACTCATAATCGGGCGAACTCTCCAGCGCGGGATAGTTGACCCACGAGATCTTCTCATGATTTTCCAAATACTTGGCAACCGCCAAGGCGTTATCGCAATGCTGACGCATACGCACGTGCAAACTTTCCAAGCCGAGATTGAGCAGGAACGCGCTCATGGGAGCGGCGGTCACGCCCAGATCGCGCATCAACTGCGCGGTGGCTTTGGTAATATAGGCACCCTCGATGCCGAAACGCTCGGTATAGGTTACGCCGTGGTAACTCTCGTCGGGCGTACACAATCCCGCAAACTTTTCAGGGTACTTGGTCCAGTCAAACTTGCCCGAATCGACGATGGCACCGCCGACGGCACTGCCGTGACCGTCCATATATTTGGTGGTAGCGTGCACCACAATATCAGCCCCAAATTCAAAGGGACGGCAGTTGACGGGGGTCGGGAAGGTATTATCAATGATCAGCGGCACGCCATGGGCATGAGCCACACGGGCAAACTTCTCAATGTCCAGCACCTTGAGTGCAGGGTTGGCGATCGTTTCGCCAAAGACCAGTTTGGTATTGGGGCGAAACGCCTCGGCCAGTTCTTCCTCGGTGGCATCGGGGGATACAAAGGTACAGTCAATCCCCATGCGCTTTAAGGTCACATTAAACAGGTTGAAGGTACCGCCGTAGATGGTGGACGAGGACACAAAATGGTCGCCGCAGGAACACAGATTAAAGACGGCAAGGAAAGAGGCGGCCATGCCCGAGGATGTGAGCATAGCGGCGGTGCCGCCCTCCATCTCGCAGATCTTAGCCGCAACCGTATCGACCGTCGGATTTTGCAGACGGGAATAGAAATACCCGCTGGCCTCCAGATCGAACAGTTTTCCCATATCGTCGCTGGTATTATACTTAAAGGTGGTGGACTGGATGATGGGCACCTGACGGGGTTCGCCATTGCCCGGGCGGTAGCCGCCCTGCACACACTTGGTTCCGATCTTATTGTAACTCATTCTTTTTCTCCTTAATAGGCCTTGCCCCAATAGGTCAACGCCTTAGCCTTTTTGCCGCAACAGACACAGGTATCGCCGATCGCCTCGGCATCAAAGGGCATACAACGGGAAGATACACCCGCTTCGTCCTTGAGTTTCTTTTCGCATTCGGGATCGCCGCACCACATGGCACGGATAAAGCCCGGCTTGTTGGCGGCAATGTCCTTGAGTTCTTCCATCGAATGGGCATCATAGGTCATGCGCTCGGTGCGCTCTTTAGCCGCGTTATACAGCCCCTCATGCAAAGCCTTAAGCAGCTGAGGCACTGCCGTAGTCAGTTCAGACAGGGGCACAATGGTCTTCTCGCGGTTGTCGCGGCGCACGATGACACACTGATCCTGTTCCATATCTCTGGGGCCGATCTCCAGACGCAGGGGCACGCCCTTCATCTCGTACTCGGAAAACTTCCAGCCGGTGGAATTGTCGCTATCGTCGATCTTGGCACGGATGCCGGCGGCCTTGAGGGTGTTCAGCAGTTCATACGCCTTATCCAGTACGCCCTCTTTATGCTGAGCCACCGGAATGACCACGACCTGAATGGGCGCTACGGCGGGCGGCAGGACCAGACCGTTATCATCGCCATGGGTCATGATAATGGCACCGATGATACGGGTGGACACGCCCCACGAGGTCTGGAACGGGTACTGCTGTTTATTTTCCTTATCCGAATAGGTAATGTCAAAGGCGCGGGCAAAGCCGTCGCCGAAGAAGTGCGAAGTGCCCGACTGGAGCGCCTTGCCGTCGTGCATAAGCGCTTCAATGGTGTAGGTGGCCTCGGCACCGGCAAATTTCTCGCTCTCGGTCTTGCGGCCCTTGACTACGGGGATGGCCAGACTGTTTTCGGCAAAGTCGGCATAAATATTGAGCATCTGCTCGGTCTCGGCAATGGCCTCTTCCTTGGTGGCGTGCATGGTATGACCCTCCTGCCACAGGAATTCGCAGTTACGCAGGAAGGGACGGGTGGTCTTCTCCCAACGCACCACGCTGCACCACTGGTTGTAGAGTTTGGGCAGGTCACGCCAAGACTGGATGATATTCTTATAATGGTCGCAGAACAGGGTCTCCGACGTGGGGCGCACGCACATACGCTCGTTGAGTTTCTCACTGCCGCCGTGGGTCACCCAAGCAACCTCGGGGGCAAAACCCTCCACATGGTCCTTTTCCTTCTGCAACAGGCTTTCGGGGATAAACATAGGCATATACACATTTTCATGACCGGTTGCCTTGAACATCCCGTCTAAGATCTTCTGAATGTTCTCCCAGATGGCATAGCCATAGGGACGGAAGATCATACATCCGCGTACGCTGGAATAGTCGATCAGATCCGCCTTCTTTACAATGTCGGTGTACCATTGCGCAAAATCCTCATCCATTGAGGTAATCTCACGCACAAGTTTCTCTTTTGCCATAGTTTCCTCCACGCTATCAAACATTTTCTTCCTATTATACTCTTTTTTTAGGATATTGACAAGGGGTTTACACGTAATTCTTTTGACAACCGCTGACAAATCGGCTATACTAAGAACATGAAACGATATTTTTGGAAACGGGCCTGCGCCGCCCTGTTGGTGGGACTCCTACTCCTCACCGTCGGTTGCGCCGCCCAAAAAGGACAATACCATAACGATAAGCCGATCACTCTGACCCAATCGACGGGGCTGACCCCCTCGTATCGGCAGCCGCAGGCGGTACCCAACGCCACCAACAAGATGCGGCACGCAGCATCCTCGGACGGATACGTCCCGCCCCCGCCCACGCCGTCGGTCACCCCCTCTACGGGTACGGCATCGGTGGCGGCGCGGCAGGCCTTTGTCTACGACTATTCGCGAGGGTTGCTCTTTGCCCAAGGCGGCATGACCGATGCGCTGTATCCGGCCAGCACCACCAAGCTGGTGACGGCCTTGGTCGTGTTGGAGCACCTGTCACCCGACACCGTATGCACGGCGGGTGACGAACTGTCGCTGGTCGCCTACAACTCCTCGAACACCTATCTGCAAAAGGGAAGATCCTATACGGTAGCCCAG
>JAZNYQ010000034.1:0-4060 GCA_045594545.1 Eubacteriales bacterium
GAACAGCTGCTCCCCCTGCTCGACGGGATCGACCTGCCCGTCGTCTGGAACTCCTCAGCCTTTGAGTCGGTCGATACCCTGAGAAAACTCCAAGGCAAGGTGGATATCTATCTGCCCGACTGTAAATTTTCCGATCCGGCACTGGCCAAGCAACTCTCTCACGCTCCCGACTATCCTCAGGTCGCGCGGGACGCCATCATGGAAATGTACCGACAAACCGGCGACTACGTTATGGAAAACGGCCTACTCCGCTCCGGCGTGCTCATCCGCCACCTCGTCCTGCCGGGGTATGTGGAAAACTCTTTGCGGGTGATCGACTGGGTGGCCGACACCTTCTCCCGCGGTCAGGTGCTCTTTTCCCTCATGAGCCAGTATACCCCTTATCGGGAACTGGACGACCCGAATCTTAACCGCCGCCTGACCAAAAAGGAATGGATCAAGGTCCGTAATTATATGAAGAAAAAAGGCATCACCGAAGGGTATGTGCAAGACCTCTCCTCCGCCCAAGAAGAATACACCCCCGCCTTCGATTTCACGGGATTATAAAAAGGATGAACCGAACGAGCAGATTTCCTAAGGACAGTTTCCTATAAGGAAGCGGAATTAGGCCAAAAACTCCCTGCTTGTAACAGCATAAGACAAAAACTACCCGAAGAAGAGAAAACAAAATGTTTTTTCGGGTAGTTATTTTTTTAGTGATATTCTGCGCCTTTCGCACAGAGTGATATTTCCCTTTCGGGAAGTGATATTGAAATCTTACGATTTCAGTGATATTTTATTCGCCATTAACTGCCGAAGGCAATATCACTTGGACTTTAGTCCAAATATCACTGCGTAGCAATATCACTCGCCGCAAGGCGAATAAAACTGCCCAAGTGTCCTTTAGAACACTTGGGCAATGGTTCATCCTTTTTCAAAATAACTTTGTAATTTCGGAAATAGGGCAGGAAATTCAAACCGTCGGGCAAACAGTCGGTCAAAGCCGGCAATCATCGGACTGTTGATCAACGCCGTCACCAACGTCGCCACACCTACGCCCACAAATCGTCCGAAGATCGCCAGCGTCAGCACCACCGCCACCGCCAGACTCGACAGATCGTAGATCCGCTTGACCCGCCCGCGGTCCCAACCCTTGGCCGCCGCTACGCCCTTAACGAAATAATCGTACATCTGCGGATAGAGATAGGAGTGAAAACTAAGCGCCACCGCAAAGGCGGTGATCACCGACCCGCCCAGGAAAAAGGCGATCCGTATCGGCCAATCCATACTGCCCGGCACCGTCACCGCCGGATTAAACAGGGGAATCACCGCTCGCCAAAAATCCAGCATCGCTCCGTAGATCAAACAGGTACCAAACGACACCAAATATAATGCCCGAACCCGCTTGACGATCAAACAAAAAGCCACTAAAAGAATCGCCTGCACCAAATATTCACTCTGTCCAAAAGTCAGAAAACCCAACGCCTGACTGACAATGTAGGCCGGCGCCACTACCATCGACAAACCCAAATCGGCCGCCGACACCATGGCCACCGAAAAGGACATGGTGATAATGGATAGTAAATACGCAATCTCACTCGGAATTTTTATCGTCTTCATTGTATACTCCACGAATTTTTACGGTATTGCCGCATACTCTCTCCGTATTTTTCCTTAAACAGGCGGGTCGCCCACGAAATGTTGTTAAACCCGCTGTCAAAAATGATCTCGGTAATGCTGTGATTGGAATTCTGCAACATGTTGGCAATATAGTTGAGCCGCAGATCATTGATAAATTCACTTACCGTCATTCCCATATAGGTCTTCATGCTTCGGCAGATGTGCTCCCGACTTTTCTCGCTTTTGTCAAACATCCGTTCCGCCCCGTCAACAAATCCGCCCTCGCGCATAGCGCGACACAGCTCCTCTAACCAGGACGGCACCTTCTCCTGTTGCATATCTCCCGAAAAACAACGGGTCATCACCTCAAACAACCACTGTCGCAATGCCGTCTGAAGCCGAAATACCTCATTTTGCGAAATCGCTCGGATCCCTCGCATCCGCCCCTCCAACAAAGAAAATTCTTCCTCTGTCAGAGAATAGGTCGGCGGCATATCCGCCTCCATCAAGCCCTGCCTCGGAAACCCCTCTCCTAAATAGGAGAAAAGCAATGCCAGCGTTTTACAGGTAAAGGTCACGTTGAGCATCGAAAAACTCCGTCGCGGCTCCGGAATATAATGGTGCGTATCCTGCGGCCGAATAAAAACAATGTCCCCTTTCGTCAAATGCCGAATCTGTCCGTTGATCCAATGCTGCGCCGCCCCTTCCAATACCACGAAAATCTCGCAATAATCATGGTAGTGCGGGCGAAAATACTCGGTACTGCTATGCACGTACCGATACATGATCTCTGTTCGCATATCCACAAAACGATCCGCCGTCAGTTTCCTCGGTTCCATCTGTTCACCCCTTTTCCCTCTGCGCTTTTTGCCTTAATGGTATCGGTTGGGCTTCTCCGGTTTTTCGTAATTGACGCCGCACACCCCGACAATAATGATTCCGCAGCAAACCAGTTGCGCCACCGATAACCGCTCCTGCAAGATCAAAATGCCCGCCAGCACCGATACCACCGTAATGATATTGGAAAAGGAGGAGGCCCGCACCGACGAAATATTTGAAGTCGCATAATTATATAATAGGAAAGCCCCGATGGAAGAAAGCACCGCCAAGTATCCGATCGCGCCCCAAAAGGGCAGGGAAGTGACGGCGGTCGTTACCGCGCTTATGTAGTCCTTTCCCAGCCCCAGCACCGCCGCCAGATTAAACCCGACCGTGCCGATGAGAAACATGATGTAGGTACGCTCTACCGGGGAATAGTGCTCAGCCTCGCTGCGGCTCAGAATATTAAAGACGGCCGCACAGATCACCGCCCCCAGCAGCAGTAAAATCCCGATCAGGTGATTTTGCTTGCCGTCATCGGAAAGCAAACTGATGGCCACGATCGCCGCCAGCGATAATAGGGCAAACAGGATCTGCCGCATCTTCGGCTTTTCCTTGAGAAAGAGCAGAGAAATGAGGATCACCGCCACAGGCACCAAGGAAATGATCACACCCGAAAGGGCACTGGAGGTATATTCAATGCCGTACAGCTCAAAAATGAAATAGAGAAGCGGTTGCGCCACCGCCATCAGCAGGATGCCCCTTTTCGGCTTGCCCCGCAACTGCATCTTAACCAAGCCCAACGCCCACAGTATATTTAATATAAGAAAGGCCACACTAAATCGCACCGCCAGTATCACCAGCGGATGCGCATAATCTAAAGCCACCTTGGAAAATAAAAAACTGAATCCGAATATGATATTGGCCACCAGCGCCGCCAAAGAACCCCATCCCGTCCTGTTCATCGTCATCCTTCTTTCTCATAATAAAGGGATTATACCAAATTTCGAGGATTCGGTCAATTTTTTTACCCAAAAAGACATAAATAATCCGTTGACAAGCGCCGGAAAATATGCTAAAATCAAAGAACATATCGGGAGAAGTGTCCGAGTGGTTTAAGGAGCCGGTCTTGAAAACCGGTGACTCGAAAGAGCCGTGGGTTCGAATCCTACCTTCTCCGCCATGGAAAACTCCCGTACATACGGATCATATAACTTCACTTATGGAGAAGTACTCAAGTTGGTGACGAGGCGCCCCTGCTAAGGGCGTAGGCCGGCTAAACCCCGGTGCGAGGGTTCGAGTCCCTCCTTCGCCGTCAAAATCGACAAATCTCGCCAGAGGTTTGTCGATTTTACTTTTTCACTTTTCACTTTTCACTACTCTCTACTGTCGATTTTGGCAAGTAATAAGTAATAGTGAATAGTGAAAAAGTATCGGTATGCCTACGGCACGAATTTTAAAAATATGTAAGAGTTCGAACACATAGGTCAAAAAAACAGAGGGGTTCGAATTTGCGCACCCCTTTCAAAAATTCTGAATGCATTTGCATTCTTAATTTTTACTTATTACCTCTTCACTCTTCACTATTCCCTTTGCATCCGACCATTTTTTCGGGCACCGCAAAAGGGGGTGCGCAGCACCT
>JAZNYQ010000035.1:0-18011 GCA_045594545.1 Eubacteriales bacterium
GGCTCACAGAACGACATGGCTACGATCCGACTTTGTTCGTGGAGCAGGTGCTGACCCAGCGTCTGGGCGACGTGGGCAAGAAACTGCACACCGCCCGCAGCCGTAACGATCAGGTGGCGCTGGATCTGCGGATGTATCTGCGTGGGCAGATCGACGGCATGATAGCGGCCTTGAAAAAATTTATCGGGGTGCTGGCCGATCAGGCCGATGCCTACAAAACGGCGGTCATGCCGGGATATACCCATCTGCAGCGGGCGCAACCCATCTTCTTTGGGCATCATTTGATGGCCTATGCCATGATGCTGGCAAGGGATATTGAGCGTTTGCAGGATTGCCGCAAGCGGCTGAATGTATCTCCCATCGGCTGTTGCGCCTTGGCGGGAACGACCTATGCGACCGACCGTAAGTTAGAAGCCGAAAAGCTTGGCTTTGACGATATCTGCCGCAATTCCTTAGACGGTGTGTCCGATCGGGACTTTGCGGTGGAGATGCTGGCCGATATGGCCACGCTGATGATGCATCTGTCCCGCTTTGCCGAGGAAGTGATTTTGTGGTCGAGTTGGGAATTTAAGTTTGTGGAATTGAGCGATGCTTATACCACCGGCTCGTCCATCATGCCGCAGAAGAAGAATCCCGATATGGCCGAACTGATCCGCGGGAAAACGGGTCGTGTCTACGGCGATCTGATGGGGTTGCTCACCACGCTGAAAGGCTTGCCCTTGGCCTATAACAAGGATATGCAGGAAGATAAAGAGTGTATCTTTGATGCCTGCGATACGGTGAATATGTGCATCCCCGTTTTCGAGGGTATGATCGCTACCATGAAAGTCAATACCGATCGCATGAAGCAGGCGGCGGGTGAGGGCTTTATCAACGCGACCGATTTGGCCGACTATCTGGTCAAAAAGGGACTGCCTTTCCGCAGTGCCTATAAGATTTCGGGTCAGATCGTGGCCCATTGCATTGCCACCAAGCAGACCTTGGAGAGTATGACTCTTAGCGAGTATCAATCCTTTAGCGATCTGTTTGAACAGGATCTGTATGAGGATATTGACCTGACGGCCTGTGCCGAAAAACGCTCCAGCGAGGGCGGCACCTCGGTGGCGTCTATTGAGTCCCAGATTGCCTACATTAAGAATAAACTGTAAACAAAGAATTTCGCATTGGTACCAATGCGAAATTTTTTTGTGCAATAGTGTGAATTTGGTATGGTTTTCCAAAAGCAAATTTCTCACATCCCGTCAATAGACAAAACAGGGAAGATATGGTATAATAAAACCATAAAAATAAAGGAGGTCGGTACGATGAAAAGACTATTGGCATTGGGTATTCTGTTGGGGTTCGTGTTGGGACTTGGTGGCTGTGCCGGTCTCTTTGAAGCAGAAAAAGAGGTCAGACTTGCCATTGGCATGGGCGGAGCCAATCATCCTGTGCATCGAATCGTGCAGTATGGCTTTGACAAAGGGATTGAGCATCATTGCGCAACCAAGATCGATGCGACGATGGATGAAGGCTCGGCAATGGAATTGATGGAAAATTTCAGGAAAGCGATCGAGGAAGAAGGCGCTCAGGGTATGCTGATCTGGTCGGGCGACGATACCTTTTATCAATTCATGCGGGATATGAAAAAGGAACACGGCATCGAATTTGTCGTGCCTCATTTCGCCCACGAGTATGTGGATACCAAGAATTTTATTGCCGCCAATCCCCATTATGATGATCGGAAGATGGGAGAAATGGCAGCCGATATGTTGGTAGAGGCCCTGCACGCCAAAGGCATTACCTCAGGCTCGATCGGCAATACGCAAGCGGGTGCGAGTGTGACAGACTGTGCGGCTTCGGATGCGTTTCGTCACCGCTTGAAGGAGATCGCTCCGCAATTCCGTGTTACCGACGTGGTGTTTGAGGGGCTGAGCCTGGATGCCGCCGCTATAAAAATAGTAGGAATTATAAATTCGAACCCCGATATTGTCGGTGCTTTCGGCACGACGGGCGGCAGTGCGCAATCTTGGACCAAGGCAATGGAAGATACCGGTCGCACCGATCTGGTGGTGATTGCCGTGGATTATACCGAGGGGAATCTGGATGTATTGGAAAACGGCCCGATTACCGGACTGATGTGCGCGCCCCTGTATGATGAGGGGTATAACAGTGTCGGCATCCTGCACGACGTCATTCACGGCAAGTCTTACAATCAAACCAAGGAGGACTGGGATATTGTCTATGACGTGGTCGGGTTGACCAAAGAGAGCGACCTGACGCCCTATCGGGATCTGATCCGTAACATGACAGAAAACCTCTCCTAAACAAACCGCAAAACGCAGGGAATTTCCCTGCGTTTTTTGCACATATTTTTGCCTTTGACATACACTATTAGTGAGAAATACTTAGTGGGAGGCTAAAATATGGCTGAATATAAGGTATTGCCGGGTCCGCTGACCGGTTGCGAAAGTCCCAAACATGCGGTGTGTATCAGTGCCAAGCAGGTGTACGACTCCTGTCGCGACAAGGATTGCTTGGAAGATCTGCGTGTCTATCCGACGGCCTGTTCGCAGGCGGTGCTGGACCGTGCGATCAGTGTACGGGCAAAGGATTGCGAGATTCTTTGTTGCTATATCGACGTGGAGGAAGTCCCCTTTAATAACGGCTTCTACACCGTTGATGCCAAGTTTTTCTTCAAGTGCCGCTTCGACGCGTTCTATGGTTGCGGCAATCCTCAGCAGATCGAGGGCTTGTGTTGCTACAACAAGCGCGTGATCCTGTACGGCAGCCAGGGCGGCGCTCAGATCTATTCGAGCACCTACCGCCCCGATGCCTGCGATCGTCAGGGCCGTATGCGCACCAACCTGCCGCAGGCGGTGGTAGAGGCCGTTGCGCCTATGCCGCTGGCCAGTAAGGTTGTCAGTTGCCACGACCGTTGCGGTTGCTGTGATTTTGATATTTCCGCCTTGTCGGATAACATCTGCCGCTGCTTCGATGGTGAGCTGGTCGACGACCGTAACGGTAACCGTCTGTATGTGACCTTGGGCTTGTTCTCGGTCATTCGTCTGGAGCGGGAAGCCCAGATGCTGGTGCCCAGTTATGATTATTACCTGCCCGAGAAAGAGTGTTCGGGCCCGTCGGAAGAGGAGCCCTGCCACTATTTCCGCAAGATCGCTTTCCCTGTCGATCAGTTCTCGCCGCCCCGATTCTATGACGGCGGTTGCGGCTGCAAACCCAAAGAGGACAAAAAAGACAAAAACGATTGCTGCCGTCGCTAAGAAAAAAAGAGGAAACTTCGGTTTCCTCTTTTTTTTATGGATATAGTAAATACGAGGTGAAAAATATGAGCGATTTTATCCGCTTGGAACACGTGAGCAAAATCTACGGCGAAAAAGAATCACAGGTTTGTGCCCTCGACGACGTATCCCTTACCATAGATCCGGGGGAATTTGTGGCGATACTGGGCACATCGGGCAGTGGGAAAAGCACACTGATGAATATGATCGGCGCCCTTGACCGTCCCACCCACGGGCGCTATTATTTTAACGGAGAAAATATCCTGAATTATTCTGACCGCAAACTCTCCGAGTACCGTAATAAGGTCATTGGATTTATCTTTCAAGGCTTCCATCTCGACGGGTCGCTGACCGCTTTGGAAAATGTCATGATGCCCCTCATCTACGGCGGAGTACCCAAGAAAAAGCGGGCCGAGCTGGCCTACCAAGCCTTGGAGCGGGTGGGGCTTGGCGGGCGAGTGGAGCATCGTCCTTCGCAACTGTCGGGCGGGCAAAAACAGCGGGTCTGCATCGCCCGCGCATTGGTCAGTTGCCCGAAGGTCATTCTGGCCGATGAACCGACGGGCAATCTCGATCAGCAATCGGGCGAAATGGTCATGAATATCCTTACCGACCTGTGGCAGGCGGGGTATACCGTCATTATGGTGACGCATAACCATGCGCAGGCCGAGCGGGCGGCGCGGATTTTGGAAATATCCGACGGAAAAGTGTTGCGTGATGAGAGTACGCGTGGTAAAATAAACCTATAAGTATGCGGAGGTTTTTGCTATGCGAGGAAAACTGATCGCCATCGACGGCGTGGACAGCAGCGGAAAAGGGTTGCAAACCCAATTATTATTGGAAACCATGGAACATCGGGGACTCCCTGTGCGTAAATTGCGTTTCCCGGTCTATGAGTCGGACTCTTCGGCGCTGGTCAAAATGTATCTGGCCGGTGAGATGGGAGGCGTGTCCGATGTCAACGGCTATGCCGCCTCTCTCTTCTTTGCGGCCGACCGTTATGCATCCTATAAAATGGACTGGGGCAAGCCTTTATCTGAGGGGCTGAACATGGTGTGCGACCGCTATGTGTCTTCCAACGCCATCCACCAAGCGGTCAAGGTCCCGCCGGACAGCCGCGATGAGTTTTTGAGTTGGGTCATGGATCTGGAATATGAAAAAATGGGTCTGCCCAAACCCGACCTGACCATCTTTTTGGATATGCCTGTGGATGTGGCGCTGTCTTTGATGGACAAGCGGTACCACGGCGACGCC
Source organism: Eubacteriales bacterium (assembly GCA_045594545.1). GTDB lineage: Bacteria > Bacillota > Clostridia > Oscillospirales > UMGS1783 > CAKSHC01. Next base: position 4,533 of record JAZNYQ010000035.1, read on the forward strand.
TCGAAAAAGGATATCCACGAGGCCGATCGGGACTATTTGCTGGCTTGCCACGAAGCGGCGGTCTATGCGGCCGATCATTTTGGCTGGGCCCGCATCAACTGCGTGGAAAACGGCAAACTGCTCTCACCCCATACCATCCACGAAAAAATTATGGATCTGGTCGATCCGCTGTTTAAGGAGTAATGGCATGATTTATGTATTTTTAGCCAATGGCTTTGAGGAAATCGAGGCCATGTCGGTCATTGATATTCTGCGCCGTGCCGATCTGGAAGTGACTACTGTCGGCGTTGGCGGTGAGGAGATCACGGGCGCTCACGGCGTTACCGTGAAAGCGGACCTGCCTGCCGATCAGGCCGATTTTATCGATGTGGATCTGATGGTTTTGCCCGGTGGTCAACCGGGTGCCGATAACCTCACCGAGAGTGACGATGTTCAGCGGTGTATCGATCTGTGCTTGGAGTATCGTGTGCCCATGGCGGCCATCTGTGCCGCACCCATGGTCTTCGGCCGCAAAGGCTTGCTCGACGGCAAAAAGGCTACCTGCTACCCCGGTTGTGAGGGCGGCATGGGCAAGGCGGAAATCACGGGCAAGGAAGTGGAGATCGACGATCTGTTCATTACATCCAAAGGCCCCGCCACGGCTCAGATGTTTGCCTTTACCCTTGTCGGGCTGATGAAAGGCCGTGACACGGTGGATCAGATCTGCAAGGGGATGCTCTATTGCTAAAACGGGAATGGCGGCGCCAACTGCGGGCGCAGTATGCTGCGGTATCGCCCTGCGATCTGTCCGAGGCGGTGCGTGCTCTGCCTGTTTACAAGACGGCGCAAACGGTGGCGCTGTATATGGCCGAGGGGTTTGAGGTATCGGTAAAGGGATTATTAGCGGATACGGATAAGATCATTTTGTTGCCTCGGTGCGAGGCGTCGGGCATGGTCTTTTGCCGTTATGACGGAAATCTTGCCCCCGATCGGTTTGGGATCGCAGCCCCTACCACACCCCCGTGGCAGCAAAAGATCGATCTGATGATCGTGCCGGCGCTGGCCTTTGATAAAACGGGTGCCCGTTTAGGACGGGGCGGCGGGTTTTACGACCGCGCCTTGGCCGAGTATGACGGGGTGAGCGTGGGCGTGATACGGGACGAGTTTTTGTTTGAACAACTGCCCGTGGAGAAGCATGACCGTCGGGTCGGTCATATTGTTACCGAAAAAGGAGTCTATACCTTTCTATGAAACAAAAACAGATGGAACAAAAAACGGGACTGATCGCCGCCGGTATCTTTGCGGCCTTGATGCTTTTTGAGGCGGTCGGGCCCTTGATCTTGCCGGAGAATGACGGGATGTACTATTACGTAGCCGCCATTTTTTCAGCGGCAGTGTTGCTGGTGGCCTCCATTCTTGCGGCGAAAGTACATAAGCAAAAAGCGGGCGAATTTTTCAAGTTAAAGGTATTTCGCCTGCGCTGGTTGCCCATCACCATAACGGGTGCGGGTGCGGCCATGCTGGGTGCGGCGCTGATCAATCTGGCGCTGTCGAATATCGGCTTGCCCGATTGGATGATGCCGCAGGTACAAAATCCCTTTGCGGCGGGCGTGTCCGATCCGATCGCGCCTTTCTTGGCATTGGTAATCGTGCCGGCCATCTTTGAGGAGCTCTTCATTCACGGCGCGGCGATGAGCGCCTTCGGGCGGCGCGGTGAGGTGGCGGCCGTGGTCTATACCTCCCTGTTGTTTTCCATGTTGCATGGGTCGGTCACCAATTTGTTCGGTACCTTCTTTGCGGCGGTCATTTACGGGTATATGACGGTGGTGTGCGGTTCGGTCTATCCCGCCATGCTGGCGCATTTGCTGAATAATCTGCTTTCGGGTACCATTACCATGTACGGGCAGAATTTCTTTAATATCGGGTATAACTCGTATTTTCTGTTTGCGGCCGCCATTCTGTTTTTGGTGTGCGGGTTCTTTTTCTTGGGCTCGCTGGAAAAATATTTCCGCCGCCATGCGTTAGACAACCGCAAAAAGGGCGGCATGTTACCGCTCCCGCTCTTTGTGCCGATATTCGTTTTGTTATGGGTTGCAAAAATTGTCTTGTCGATATATAATATTTTATAAGGCAAGCGCCCTGCGCTTTGACGCAGGGCGCTTTTTTTAGCGATTAGCAGCCGCAACCGCAACCGTTACGGTCGTTGTTGCAAGCAAGGATCCACACCAGGAACAGAATGATGATGATCCAGAGCCAGTCGTTTCCTTCGAACAGATTGCATAAACAGTTATTCATAAGTCAGCACCTCTTTCTTAGTCTTCACTATTATCATATGTGAAAGCGCGGATTTGGTGCAGGAGGGTAGAATGAAAAAGAGTGTAAAAATTTTGATCGCCGCCGTAGCGGTAGTTGTGTTGGTGGCGGTAGCCGCCGTTGGCTTGGTTTTTGCGGAGATTCATGCCGTCGGTCGCAAGGCGGGGCAAGTCACGGTCGAGATCCCGCAGGGCGCAGGGGCATCGACCATCGGTAAGGTGTTGCAAGACAACGGAGTCATCGGTAACGCGCTGATCTTTCGCCTGTATACCTATGGAAAGACCTACGATTTTCAATACGGTACCTTTACCTTAAATCCGTCGGACGGATACGATAATCTGATTGAAGATCTTCAGCAGACACAGGCGCTTCGGGATACGGTAACGCTTACGGTGCCCGAGGGAACGGAAGTGCGCGAAATCGTGGATATGCTGGTGGCGTTGGAACTGGGTACAAAAGAGGAGATCAAGCAGATCATCAATACCTATGACTTTGATTTTCCTCTCCTGTCGCAGATGCCGACCGATACCGAGTATCGGTTAGAGGGCTATCTGTTCCCCGATACCTATCAAATTTATAAAGAGGCATCGGCTGAGAATATTGCCTCCATTATCCAGCGTATGCTCGATAATTTCCAGAACAAGACGGCCGACTTGCAGGCGCAGGCGGATAACTGGAACGAGGTTATCATTTTAGCCTCAATTATCGAGAGAGAGGGGCAAAAGGCCGAAGAACTGCCGCTGGTGTCCTCGGTTTTCCATAACCGCATTAGTCAGGGCATTAAACTGGAAAGTTGCGCCACCGTGCAGTATATTTTAGAGGAGCGCAAACCCGTGTTGTCTTGGGCGGATACCGAGATCGATAATCCGTATAATACCTATATGTATGCGGGCTTAACCCCCGGTCCGATCGCCAATCCGGGGCTGGCGGCCATCCAAGCGGCCATGAATCCCGCAACCAGCGACTATCTGTTCTTCGTGGCTAAGAATGACGGCAGTCATCTGTTCGGTCGCACCTATCAGGAGCATCTGAATAATATCGAGGCCGTTTCGGAATGAAAGAGATACAGGAACCCTATATCGGGCGGTTTGTAGACGGTTTTTATGCCGATCATCAAGGGGCATTGGGTGAATTGGAACGTCAGGTGCGAGGGGAGGGATTGCCTGTCGCCCGTCGGGACGTGATCGCTTTGCTTGAATTTTTATGCCAAACGGTACGACCCAAGAGAATCTTGGAGATCGGGACTTGTGTCGGATTTTCGGCGTTAGTCATGCGAGGCGCTTGCCCGAGTGATACCGAGATTACCACGGTCGATCGCTATGCCTATATGATCGACCGCGCCAAGGAAAACTTCAAAAATTTCTCGGCTGAAAATATTACCCTGATTGAGGGACAGGCTTCCGAGGTGTTACCGAAACTGGCGGGACCGTATGACCTGATCTTTTTGGATGCGGCCAAGGCGCAGTATCCGCGGTTTCTGCCCGAGTGTATTCGGTTATTGGCGGCGGGGGGAACCTTTCTTGCCGATAACGTATTATGCGGCGGGATCGTAGCGGGCGCGCCGCTGGAGAGTCGGCGGGATAAGACAACGGTGACCCGCATGCATGAATTTTTAGAGATGGTGAAAAGCGATGAGCGGTTGACGGCGCAGGCGTTACTGCCCGTTGGGGACGGCGTGGTGCTTTTCAGAAAGAAGGAATCATGAAAAAGGCAGAATTGCTGGCACCGGCCGGCGATCTGGAAAAATTATATACGGCTATCGACTATGGCGCCGATGCCGTTTACACGGGCGGGGAAATGTTTTCTCTGCGCACCGCTTGCGACAATTTCTCGGTCGAGGATATGGTCAAAGGGGTGGAGTATGCCCATCGGTTTGGCAAAAAGGTGTATCTGGCCTGCAACTGTTTTCCTCATAACCATGAAATGGCCCTGTTGCCCGAATATATTCAGAACATGGCACAGGCGGGGATCGACGGATGTATCGTCAGTGATCTGGGATCGTTCTCGGTCATTCGGGAAACCTGTCCCGATCTGAAACTTCACATTTCTACCCAAGCCAGTACCGCCAATTACGCATCCTGCATGGCGTGGTATCGGCTGGGGGCTCGGCGTATCGTGCTGTCCAGAGAACTGAGTTTGCGGGAGATTACCGAGATCCGCCGTCGGATCCCTGCCGATCTGGAACTGGAAACCTTTGTGCACGGTGCCGTTTGCGTGTCCCATTCGGGGCGGTGTCTGCTTAGTGACTATATGGCGGGGCGCAGTGCCAACCGTGGTGATTGCGCTCATTCCTGCCGCTGGAAATATGCCTTGGTGGAGGAACAGCGCCCCAATCAATATATGCCCATTACGGAGACCGATACCGGCACCTTTATCATGAATTCCAAGGATCTGAATATGATCCGCCATCTGCCCGAAATGCTTATGGCGGGGATTGATTCTCTCAAGATCGAGGGGCGGGTCAAGAGTTCGTATTATGTGGCCGCTATCGTGTCGGCTTACCGCCGTGCTCTCGATACCTTTTATGAGGATATGGACGCGTATATGGAGAAGCGGGACGAATTTTTCGAGGACACCTGTAAGGTGAGCCATCGGGAATATTTCACCGGCTTCTTCTTGGATGATCCCCACCGGGAGGGACAGCAGTACGGCAGCGCCGGTTATATTCGAGACTGGGAGGTCTGCGCGCAGGTGTTGCGGTACGATGCTCTGCGCGGGCTGGCCTTGTGCGAACAGCGCAACAAATTCTTCCAAGGCGACACCTTAGAAGCCCTCTATCCGCAAGGGGATCGGATCACTTTTGATGCCGATGTATTATTAGACGAACAGTATCAGCCGATCGCCTCTACGCCCCACGCCGCCATGCGCTTTTATGTGCGGGTGCCTAAGATGCTGCCCAAGGGTGCCTACCTGCGGCGGCAGTTGCGGAAATAATATGTGGTGGTATTTGTTAGGCATATCGGTGGTCGCTTTTGCGGTGACGGTGTACGATAAGTGGGCGTCCAAGCACCGCAAAAAGAACCGCACGCCCGAACGCACCTTGTGGCTGCTTGCCATCCTCGGCGGGAGTGGAGCGATGTGGTTGACCATGCTCGCAATACGCCATAAAACCAAACATCGGTCGTTCATGATGGGGTTGCCGGTGGTAATTTTCGCCCAAATTGCCCTCATTTTTGCGATTTTTCAAGCCGTTTTTTAAGAAAAACGGCTTATTTTTTTGCGTTTGGGCATACTTTTATGGGTGATTTTGCTTGAAAAAACGCATATTAATTTCATTTTTTATCATTTTATCTTTCTTTGTTGCCGTGGCCGGACGGCTGGTGTATCTGTCGGGCGGGCGGGAGATTGCGCAGTATGCGAGTGTGACCGGAAGCCGTGTCCTGTCCGTCGGCATCAACGGCGCGCGGGGCGTGATCTATGATCGCAACGGCGTCCCCTTGGTGGGCGGCGAGGAGCGGGATGCGGTGTTGTGCGAGCCGATGTCATTAGACGAAGCATCGGCCGATCTGTTGCGCGCTCATGTTACCAATATGACGGCAGAGGAACTGGATCGGGCCATCTCGTCGGGACGTCCGTTTTTGGCGCATGTGGACGAGCCGATCGCGGGACGGGGTTTGACGGGCCTGCGGGCATTAGCACGGTACGGCGGATTGGCGCAGCATTTGATGGGGTATTTAGATAGTGAGGGGCATGGCGTGGTTGGCGTTGAGGCGGCCATGGACGAGTCACTCTATGCCGAGGGGTATTCCTATACGGCGGTCTTTACTTCCGATGCGGCGCGGCGGGCGTTATCGGGATACGGCATTGGATTTGAGGGGAGCGCGCAACCGATACAAAAAGGGGTCGTCCTGAGTCTGGATCGGGAGATACAGGGCATTTGCGAGGCGGTTGCCGATGAGAAGGTGGAGCGGGGCGTGATTTTGGTCAGCGATGTGAAAAGCGGCCAGATCTGCGCCTGGGTGTCCCGCCCGACCTATGATCCGTTGCGGGTGGAGGAGTATTTGGAGCAGGGGGATGCGATGCTCAACAAAGCATTATACACCTACTGTTGCGGGTCGGTGTTCAAGATCGTTGTGACGGCGGCGGCGCTGGAGGCGGGGATCGAACTGCCGCAAGACTACGAGTGTACGGGTGCCTTTGCGGCGGGAGAACACACCCTATCCTGCGCCAAGAAAGAGGGGCATGGTGTGGTGGATGCCACGGCGGCGTTTGCTCAGAGTTGCAATCCCTACTTTTGTTATTTGGCGTCTTTGGTCGGGGCGCAGGGGGTGTTGGATATGGCCGAGAAATTCGGGCTTGGGCAGGCCACCGATTTCGGATATGGAATTGCGGCGGACAAAGGGCGGTTGCCCGCCTTGCGGGATCTGTCGGTGGCGGCGGCGTTGGCCAATTTCGCCATTGGACAGGGGGAACTGCAGGTGACGCCGTTGCAGGTGTTGGGGATCGGTTCGATCATTGCCAACGGCGGGGTGCGGCAGTCGGTGCACCTATTTGAGGGGATACGAAATGAGGAGGGAAAGCAAACGGCGATCGCGCATCGTGCCTCGTCTTTGCGTGTGATCTCCGAAAGTACGGCGGCGCAGATACGGGACATGATGGTGGCTTCGACGCAGAGCGGCTCGGGCACGCCGGCGGCTTCTTCGGTGTATCACAGTGCGGTCAAGACCTCATCGGCCGAGACGGGTATTTATGAGGAGGGGCGGCACATATTGCATACTTGGGTCACGGGCTTTTATCCGTCAGAGGATCCGCAGTATGCCATTGCGGTATTGGTAGAGGGGGGACGAAGCGGGTACAGCAGTGCGGCGCCGGTATTTGGGGAGATCGTCGATCGAATGTACGGTTGCGGATTGATCCAACCTGTGGTATAATACGGTCATAAGATAGGAGGGGAGAGTATGAACCCCATATTTTCACGCATGACGCGTATCTTACCCGAAGAGCAGGTAGAAAAACTTTTACGGGCGCACGTGGCGGTGTTCGGCATCGGCGGCGTGGGCGGTGCCCTTTGTGAGGCCTTGGTGCGGGCGGGGATCGGTGAGATCACGCTGGTGGATAAGGACGAGGTGGACGTGACCAACATCAACCGCCAAATTATCGCCCTACACAGTACGGTCGGGCGACCCAAGGTTGAAGTGATGCGGGAACGGATTCTGGACATTAACCCCGACTGCAAGGTGCACATTCGTCAGGAGTTTTTCCTGCCGGAGTGTGCCGATACCTATGATTTTTCGCAATACGATTATGTGGCCGATGCGGTGGACACGGTGACGGCCAAGCTGGAGATCATTACCCGCGCCAAGGCGGTCAACGTTCCCATCATTTCGGCGATGGGAGCGGGCAATAAACTGGATGCTGGCGCGTTGCAGGTGGCGGATCTGTATCAGACGAGTGTGTGTCCGTTGGCCAAGGTGATGCGAACCGAGTGCCGCAAGCGGGGATTGAAAAACATTTCGGTGGTCTATTCGACTGAGCCGCCCTGCCCGATACGGGATGCGGGGGATGAAAAGCATCCGACGCCGGGGAGCATATCTTATGTACCGCCTGTGGCGGGGTATCTGATGGCGGGGAAAATCGTGCGGGATCTGCTTGGTATTTCTTGACAGAAAGCCGCTTTCGTGCTACACTAAACAGGATTTCAAATACGAGGAAGAACTCATGAAATATGCATTGATCGGATGCGGCCGCATCTCGCCGAATCATATTCGGGCGGCCTTAGACAACGGCTTGGAGGTCGTAGCGTTATGCGATCTGGATGCCGATAAAATGGAACAGGTGGCTAAGGCGGTATCGGGACAAGTGGCCAGGTATACGGATTATCGGCGGTTATTGGCTGAGACTGATGCGCAAATCGTGGCGATTGCGACCGATAGTGGCATGCACGCCGAATTGAGTTTGGCGGCCATTGCGGCGGGCAAGCACGTATTGATCGAAAAGCCGATTGCGCTGAGTATGGCCGATGCCCGAAAAATCTGCAAAGCGGCAAAAGAGAGCCACGTCACGGTTGGAGTATGTCACCAGAACCGGTTTAATTTAGCGGTTATGCAGTTGCGGCAGGCGTTGGAGAATGGACGATTCGGGAAGTTATCGCACGGTGCGGTGACAGTGCGCTGGCATCGCAGTGAGGCCTATTACGATCAGGCGGCCTGGCGCGGCACATGGGCGCAGGACGGCGGTACCTTGATGAACCAATGCATTCACGGCATTGATCTGCTTCGCTGGATGATGGGGGATGAGATCACCGAGGTGTGTGGCATGACGGCGCGGCGGTTGCACGAGCATACCGAGTGTGAGGACATCGGCACGGCGGTGGTTCGGTTCCGAAACGGGGCCTTGGGCACGGTAGAAGGGACGGCGAACGTGTATCCTCAGGATATGGAAGAAACATTGAGCATCTTCGGGGAACACGGTACGGTCACCCTTGGCGGCGTATCGGTCAACCGTGTGGATCGATGGCTGTTTGCTGATGCAAGCGAAGATATGTCGGATTATGTTGAGCAGACGGAGAACATATACGGAAACGGGCATACTCGGTTGTACGGGGATTTTCTGGCGGCTATTGCCGAGAATCGGGAGCCGTTGGTGGATGCATACGCCGGTATGGCGGCGCTGGAGTTGGTGCTGGCCATTTATAAGAGTCAAAAAGAGGGACGGATCGTACGGTTGCCTCTTGAGGATTTTGATTGTAAAGATATGGAGGAAGAACAATGATTCGCATCGAAATGGAAAACGGCGGCATCATCAAATTGGAACTGGATGCCAAGGCGGCGCCGATCACGGTAGCCAATTTTGAAAAGCTGGTCAAAGAAGGATTTTATGACGGGCTGATCTTTCATCGGGTCATCTCGGGCTTTATGATTCAGGGCGGAGATCCGATGGGCACCGGTTATGGCGGAAGTAAGGAGACCATCAAGGGTGAGTTTCGTGCCAATGGCGTAGACAATCCCATCTCGCACAAGCGCGGTGTCATATCCATGGCCCGTTCGCAGATGCCCAACAGCGCCTCGTCCCAGTTCTTTATCATGCATCAGGACGGCGAGTTCTTAGACGGCAATTATGCGGCGTTTGGTCACGTAGTAGAGGGCATTGAGGTGGTTGACGAGATCGCTTCGGTGGCGACCGATCCGAGAGATAAACCGCTAAACGATGTAGTAATTAAGTCGATTACGATGGAATAAAAAGAAGACCTTTCCGAGAGTTCGGAAAGGTCTTTTTCTTTATGCTTGGGGAATAGACAGTCCTTCGGGGATGGTTTCTTCGGTGTTGCCGACCCAGGTAATGACGGCTTTGCCGTTACCCTGCCAGACGCCCGATTCCATTTCGCCAACTAAAACGCCGCCGACAGAGCCGCTGCCGCCGCTGCCGCTGCCGATACCGGGGGATTTGCCGCCGCTGTAGCCGCCGTACCAGCCGCCGCCACCACCGGCCTGGCCGTTTTCATTGCTTTCGCCTTGACCGAAGGCAAAGCCGGAGGTTTGGGTGCCGGCGAGGATCTGATAGGACTCCCAATCGGAGCGGGACTCGTCAATGGTCATATCCCGATGCTGACCGACGCCGCCGTTTTCGCCGCCGCCTGCACCGCCGTTACCGAAGCGGGCCGCGGAATGGTCCATGTTGCTTTGCCAGCGGGCACCGCCGCCGCCACCGGCGACGATGAGAACAGAATTTTGATAATTGGCTAAGTTCGCCAGCGATCCGTAGTTCAGAGCGATATGGGTAGCACCGCCGCCACCGCCGAAGACATGGTTAATCTTCTTGCCGGCTTTGGTTGCGCTGCCGCCGCCGTTATAGCCGCCCTCGGCGGCACCTTCTTCATCGTCATAGTCGCCGCCTTGGCCGCCGATGCAGACATAGACGGGTTCGTCCTTATTGAGCCATACGTAGCCTTTGCTATAACCGCCTTTGCCGCCGTAGCGGGTATAGGACACATCCCCTTTTTTACCGGTGCAGTTGCCACCCTGCGCGCCCCAGACTTCCAGCAGATAGTAGCCGGAGGCTTCGGGGATGAATTCCAGCACGCCCAGTTCGTCGTCATAGACAAATTCGTGCGAGGTTTGGGCGGGAGCGGGATCGGGTACATAAGGTGCGGGTTCGGGCTCGGATGAGGATGTGGGGGCGGTGCCGCAACCGACGGCGGTGAGTAAGAGTAAGAGTGCCATGATGGCAGAAAGCATTTTTCTTTTCATAGTGATCTCCTAATTATAATGTAGGAATATTATACAGGAAAAAAGGTAGGGGAGTCAAGCAAATCTGCAATTTCTATTGAATTGAAACATTTGGTATGGTAGAATAAAAAGAGAAAGGGGAGATTGCTGTGAAATATTGTTCGAATTGCGGTACGGCGCTTGCCGATACGGCTCAATTTTGTTCCGGATGCGGAACGCCGGTAGGGAATACCGAAGCGGAGAAAACAGAATGCATTGAGGACTTTCGCAAGTTTCTCAAGTGGGAACGGTTTAGCTGGCTGTTATTCGGGATCATCTTTCTTGTGTACGGTATTTTGGTGCTGACGCTGGGGATGATTATCGTCATGGCAGGTGGGATGACGGGATACAGTTACCGGTTGGATATGGGTGTTATTGGCGGTGTGTATGTATTTGCAGGATTGTTGGTTTTGTCGATTGCGATTGTCAATCTGGTAATGGCGAAGCGTGCGGGCGAGTACCGTGAGGATTTGGATCATGCTCCTAAGTATGTCATTGACCGATGCGGATCGGTGGGGTTGATTGTACTTGGTGCGTTTTTCAATACGCTGGCATTGGTCTTTATTATCATCAATTTTGTACGCACCAAGACCTGCAAACATATTATTGATAAATTGTAAAAAAATACGAAAAACCACTTGTAAATTTTTGAAAATCATATATAATATGATGTTGGAAAAGAAAATATTTATATTCGGAGGATTATCACATGTCTGTAAAAGTTGCAATTAACGGATTTGGTCGTATCGGCCGTCTGGCTTTCCGTCAGATGTTCGGCGCAGAAGGGTATGAAATCGTTGCGATCAACGATCTGACCAACCCTAAGATGCTGGCTCATCTGCTCAAGTACGATTCGGCTCAGGGCCGCTATGCTCTGGCGGATACGGTTGTAGCCGGTGAAGATAACATTACGGTTGACGGTAAGACCATTAAGATCTATGCGGAGAAAGATGCCGCGAACTGCCCTTGGGGTGAACTGGGTGTTGACGTTGTTCTCGAGTGCACCGGTTTCTATACTTCCAAGGAGAAGTCCATGGCTCATATCAATGCCGGTGCCAAGAAGGTTGTTATTTCCGCTCCTGCCGGTAAGGATCTGAAGACCATCGTATTCAGCGTTAATGAGGATACTCTGACTGCTGACGATCAGATCATCTCTGCGGCTTCCTGCACCACCAACTGCTTGGCTCCTATGGCCAACGCTCTCAACAACTATGCTCCGATCCAGAGCGGTATCATGACCACCGTTCATGCCTATACCGGCGACCAGATGATTTTGGACGGTCCCCACAGAAAGGGTGACCTGCGCCGTGCTCGTGCCGCTGCTCAGAACATCGTTCCCAACTCCACCGGTGCTGCCAAGGCTATCGGTCTGGTTATTCCCGAACTGGATGGCAAGCTCATCGGCGCCGCTCAGCGTGTTCCGACCTGCACCGGTTCTACCACTATCCTGATCGCGGTTGTTAAGGGCAAAGATGTTACCGTTGACGGCATCAACGCGGCTATGAAGGCGGCTTCCAGCGCTTCCTTCGGCTACAACACCGATGAGATCGTTTCGTCTGACGTAATCGGCATGCGCTTCGGCTCCTTGTTCGATGCGACCCAGACCATGGTTTCCAAGATCGACGAGGATACCTATCAGGTACAGGTTGTTTCTTGGTACGACAACGAGAACAGCTACACCAGCCAGATGGTTCGCACCATTAAGTATTTTGCTGAACTCAACTAAGTAACAAAGTCGAAATAATAAGCACCCCGAAAGCATCAAGCTTTCGGGGTGTGTTTTTATGTAGCTGCTTATCTGCGGTATTCGCGTTCCAGTAAGTACAATTCCAAAATAGCAGAAACGGTTTCCCGCTCTTCGGGAGACTTGGCTGTCCAGTAATAATGGCAGTCGGTTCTCGGATTGCGTTCCAACATTTTCTTATACAGTTCATTTTTGAAGTTCATACCGGTTTGGCTGCGCTTGAGGATCTCAACGGCCTGATCCATCATGTCGGTATTGCGGTTGCGCAGATCGGTGCCGCAAACGCAAACGGTAACTTTTTCCGTAACCGAAGAAGTCAACTCAATACGGACGGTATGGGTAGACGGGTCAAACGTAAAGGCTACGGTCTTGCCGTTAACGGTAACCGAGTCGGGCTGAGCAAAGCCGCGCAGGCATACCGCATATTGCCGTACTGCGGGAATCAAGGAAGTGTCACCCTGTGCGGGTTCGATTTCAAAGGTTGCCTGCCGGTCGGTATAGGACAGACGCATGGTAGTGGTAACGCTGGCACCATTGCGGTACTCGTTTCCGTCACCGGCATCTTCGTACAGGGTAAACTCGTTGTCAGCACCGGGGAAGACGAGAATTTCCATTTTTTCTGCTCCGCCCAAGCGATTGTTGTGTTCTTGGTGGGCCTGCATCGGTACGATAGCGCCTGCCTTGCACAGGACGGGGATGGAATAATCGTTGCGGTACAGATCGAGCATACGCCCACCCAGACCGTCGTAGACGCGGCCGGTAAAGAAGTCGGTCCAGATGCCTTGCGGCAACCACGCTTTTACATGTCCCATGCGGGAGCCTGCATTATTCTTTTCGGTAATGGGCGCCACAAACATCTGGTCGCCGAACCAGTACTGATTTTTTACTTCATAGGCATGCTGACATTCGGGATGGGTGTAATACATCGGCATCACCAGAGGTTTGCATTCGGTATGCGTGCGATAGTTCATGGTATAGAGGTAGGGGAACAGTTGGTGGCGCAATTTCAGGCTATCACGCATGACTCGCTCGGTCGTGGCATCGTAGTCCCACGGTTCTTTGTTAATAAAAGGATTGCAGGAGGAGTGTAGGCGGTTAATGGGGGAGAATACGCCGTACTGTACCCAGCGTGCCGTCATGTTGTCATCGCGGTATCCCCAATGATGTCCGCCAAGTCGGATCGTAGCCATGTCGTTCTGTGGGCCAAGGAGTTGGAAAGACCCATTGTCTTCCTAAGAC
>JAZNYQ010000036.1:0-1749 GCA_045594545.1 Eubacteriales bacterium
GCCCCGGAACCGACACTACCGTAGGAACCAACGAACGATTCCCTTTTAAGGTCTTAAACTGCGTGATCACGCCGTCTTCCTTATTATTGGTGCCGGAACCGATGGTTTCGGTGAGCATCAGTTTGATATACCATTTCTCATTACCGGCAACGGCATTGTGCGCATCCACCATGGCCTTGATCTCTGAATATTTCTTGTTCGCAAGCGCGCCTGCACTCTGCGCATGGCAAATGGTACCGTACATACGATAGGCATATTCCGTATTCTGCTTACCGTAAAAAGCCGCATTTGTACCCGAAAGCACAACCTTGGCCTGCCCTCCGGCACTCTGGTATTCATTCTTATCGTTTACGATACGTACCCACATCTCATATCCGCTGGTTTTGGTAAACGCCTCGGAAAATTCCATCATCATGTGGGTATCATTATATTGATAGACGTGTTTCAGTGTGAACGGCTCACTTAATGCGATCGTTACTCCGTCATAGGCAGAGGACGATGTTTCCGTCGTTGCCTTTAATGCTACTGCACCGGCGGTTACCGACCCAACTAAGGCGTCTCCTTTGGTGCCCGATGTTTCATATAGGGCAAATCGAACTGCCTTACCGGCGTATAATCCGGTCTCGCTCACCAACGCCTCGATCTCAGCAAAGGTGTCAACATCGGTGTTGTCCACCTCTACCGATTCGTTCATCGTCCATGTCGTACCCGATATCGCACCGCCCCAACTCAGCGCTACATCACCGTGTACGATCGGCGTATTTGATGAAGTATTTTCGGCTATGTATACATATCCTGCCGTATTGCTTGCTATTGCCGCCGTTGCCGAGAAAAACAGTTTCACATTTTTATCTCCGTTTTTCTCCGCCACATCCAGCGTAAGCGGGGTAGCCGCCTGCATGAGAAAACCGCCCATCATGCCAATCATCAGGCATAATGTCATCATCCAGGCTATTGCTTTTTTCCAGATTTTCACTGAAATTCCTCCTTTTGTGCAAATATCATATTTTTTCTTTACTTTTCTCATAAATTGTGCTACTGTAATTATACACTATGTTAGACTTCTATGGTAGTAGGTTGAAAAATTTCACAATCAAACAAAAATGAACCATAAAATGAACACAAATACGCAAAGGAGTACGCAATGGAAACACAGGAACGCCGCGAGAAAATCCTACAAGCGCTTACCGATCAATACACCGTTAAGGTAACCGACCTCAGTCGAGAACTGTATGTTTCAGAAGCCACGATCCGTCGGGATCTGGAAAAATTAGAGAGAAGCGGCCATCTGAAGCGCATTTACGGCGGTGCCATGCAGGTAGGTAGCATCGATACCGAAACACCGGTAGCGGTTCGCCGCCAACTCAACGCGGTTGCCAAGGGAAAAATTGCACAACTGGCCATTCGGGAGATCAAGAGCGGTCAGATCATTGCCATGGATTCCAGCACTACGGTTCTGTACCTTGCCCCGCATCTGCGTTCCTTTGAGAACCTCACCGTACTGACACACGGCGTAAAAACGGTGGAAGATCTTCAACATTTTAAAAATATCAATCTATACTGTTCGGGCGGCTTGATGCTACGCAACAGTTATTCCTTTTCCGGAGAATATGCCCGTCGGTTTTTCTCCTCTTATTACACCGATATCGCCTTCTTCGCCTGCAAGGGCATCTCTATGGAACACGGCATCAGTTGGGCATATGATGAAGAAGCCGCTCTGCGAAAGATCATGCTCAACAATACCCGAAA
>JAZNYQ010000037.1:0-27822 GCA_045594545.1 Eubacteriales bacterium
TTTATGATTTGATGCGGCGCATCATGAATTGGCTACGCCATGAATTCTCGCCGGCTCCATGAATTAAGCGGCAACCCAACGGGTTGCCGCTTATGGTTTGGTTATTCGGCGGGGGAGAACTGGTCTTTGCCGACACCGCACAGGGGGCACTCGTAATCGTCGGGCAGGTCGGCGAACTTAACGCCCTCGGCCTCCTCGTCGTACTCGTAACCGCAAACATCGCATACGTATTTCATGGTAGGTATCTCCTTTCGTTATTGTATGGGTTCAAAATCAACGGCACCGTGTTTGCACAGCGGGCAGATGAAATCGTCGGGCAGGGTATCGCCTTCATGGACGAAACCGCAGATCTTGCAGACGTAGCCTTTCTTGCCCTCGGTTTCGGGCTTAAACTTAACGTTGGCATGGTAGTAGGCGTAGGACATGGTCTCTCGATCGGACAGGACTCTTGATTCGGTGATCGAGCAGATGAACATCCCGTGGGTATCCAGATCTACATACTGTTCCACCTTCAAGGACATAAAAGCATTGATATGGCGGGGCAGGAAGACCAGCCCGTTGTCGCTTCTCAGCGGGGTGCAATCGGCAAACTTATCCACATTGCGCCCGCTTTGGAAACCGAATGCCTCGAAGACCTTAAAGGGGGCATCGATGGACAGGCAGTTGAGATTCATTTTGCCCGTCTGCTTAATTACATGATGGGAATAGTTTTCCTTATTGATGGTGACGGCAATGCGATTGGGAACACTGGTCACCTGCGTGACGGTGTTAACGATCAGCCCGTTATCCTTTTTGCCGTCGTTGGACGTTACAACATACAGGCCGTAGCCGATATGGAACAGGGCCGACAGATCGTTCTTATTGGCCGTGGCATCCTGCTGTGCCAGATAGTCCTTGCACAGTCCGCCTGCCAGCGCCTCCAGCTGCGCCTCGCTCTCCTCGTTGAGCGCCGAGAGGATGCGCACAGTGGTGTCGGCATAGGTGAGATTCTTGCTCTTTTCCAGCATGCCACGCATGACCTTGGTGGCCATAGGTGCCCACGAACCGTTCTCGATAAAGGCGACGGTGCGGTTCTGGAAATTGCGCTCGGTCAGATGCTCGATAAAGGAGCGCATGAAGGGGAAAATGTCGGCGTTGTAGGTGGTGGTCGCCAGCACCAGTTTATTGTAACGGAAGGCATCCTCCACCGCTTCAGCCATGTCGCAACGGGCCAGATCGTTGACCACAACCTTGGGGCAACCGTTGGTCTTGAGTTTTTCAGCTAACTGCATGACCGCCTTTTTGGTGTTGCCGTAGACCGAGGTGTAGGCAATCACAATGCCCTCGTCCTCAGGCTGGTAACTCGACCAGGTATTATATTTATCCAGATAATAGCCGAGATTTTCTTTAAGAACCGGACCGTGCAGGGGACAGATGATCTCAATATCCAGACCGGCCGCTTTTTTGAGCAATGCCTGTACCTGCGCGCCGTACTTGCCGACGATGCCGATATAATAGCGGCGAGCTTCACACGCCCAGTCTTCCTCCACATCCAGCGCACCGAACTTGCCAAAGCCGTCGGCCGAGAAGAGGACCTTATCGGTGGCATCGTAGGTTACGATGACTTCCGGCCAATGCACCATGGGCGCGGTAACAAAGGTCAGTTTATGATAGCCCAGATCAAGCGTATCACCCTCGCCGACCACCAGGCGATTCTCGGTAAACTCGGTGCCAAAAAACTGTTTCATCATAGCAAAAGCCTTGGCCGAGGACACGATGGTGGTGTTGGGGTAGGCTTTGAGGAAATTGACGATATTGGCCGAGTGATCGGGTTCCATATGCTGGATGATCAGATAGTCGGGGGTGCGCCCGCTCAGTGTGTGCTGGATATTGTCCAGCCATTCGTGGGTGAAGTTGGCATCAACGGTATCCATAATGGCGATCTTCTCGTCGAGAATGGCGTAGGAATTATAGGCCATGCCGTTGGGTACGATATACTGCCCTTCGAACAGATCCACTTTGTGATCGTTCACACCGATATATTGAATGGTTTTGGTGATGGTCATTCGAACATCCTCCTCTTCTTTTCTGAGGACAGTATATCCTAAATTCTGGTTGTTGTATGTTGTAAAACCAACAAAAGCAACAGATATTCCACTGTTGCTTTTATTTTTTAGCCGATAATCGAGAGGGGGTCGATACGGCGCCCGTTCTGGATGACTTCCAGATGCAAGTGGGGCTCGTCGGCCGCCTCAAAAGGCAGGTCCTCACCGACGGTGCCGATGGCATCGCCCGCCTTAACGGATTGTCCCGTTTCGGCAAAGACCGTGTCGCCCAGCCCGCAATAGACTGAAATACACCCGTCGGGGTGGGTGATCTCCATAGTGTGACCGGTCAGTTCGTCATAGTAAAAGTCGGTGACTAAACCCGCACCGATCGCGCACACCACATCGCCGACATTGGCCAAAAAGTCAATACCGGCATGGGTGCGCCAATCGTCCATCGTTTCGGAGAAGACCAGCGCATCCGCCGAGTATCCTTCGCCCAAGGCTCCGGCCAGCGGCGTCATATAGATGACCGGTTCGGGTTCCGGCTCCGGCTCGGGTTCGGGTTCCGGCTCGGGTTCGGAAGCCGTTTGCGACGAGGACTGTGAGGGCTGGTTGACAATGGGCACTTCGGATTTTTGCTCGCTTTGAATCTGGGCTATGTCCTCGGCTTGTCTATCATTGAAGTGTTGTACCGAGAAATAGACGGACAACACCACCAGCAACAGACAGAAGACACAGGACAGACCGAAGATCAGCCGATCGCGCGCCCGTTTCTTTTCATCGGTGCTTGAAGAAAATCTACTCATATACGTTTACCTCCGTCTTCATTATGGACGAATTGGTAAAGTTTTATGCTTTGTCTTGAAAAAAGAAAAATTTATGATACAATAGAAATAAAGGAGTGGATCGTATGCTTAAAACAGAACGTATTGCCGTCATGAATTTTGAAAATGCCATGCGCGGCGCACGCAATCCCCTTAACAGTTGGGCACGCTCAGACAGTTTTTATGATGAGCAGGGCAATTTTGTGCTCGGCCCGAACGATTTGGATCTGGCCAAGCGGCTTCGCAACGCCGGCTCGGATCACCGCAAATACCTGCGTCAGGTGCTGGTGTGTATGGATATTACGGCGCCGATGTATTGGTGGAAAGAATTTGATACCTATAAGGTGGGCACGGTCGCCAATTCCACTTCGACCATGCACAAGATCCATGCCGCCCCCTTTACCGCCGAGGACTTTTCCTGTGAGCGTATGACCGAGGAGACCCGTCGGCAGTTTGATGGGGTGATCGCCTATCTGGAAGGTCTGCGTGTGCGCTATAACGAAACCAAGGACAAGGCGCTTTGGGTGGATATGATCCAGTTTTTACCCTCGTCCTATAACCAGATGCGTACCGTGACGATGAATTATGAAAATCTGATCAATATGTATCATGCCCGTAAAAATCACAAGTTAACCGAGTGGCATGATCTGTGCGCCGCCATTGAGCAGTTGCCTTACGCCAAGGAACTGATCATCGGCGAATAACATTATAAAAAATCAAGCGGAGGGGAAGCCGGTGTAAGTCCGGCACGAGCCCGTCGCCGTGAGGTGCGTGATGTTTTCGTTCTGGCCGGATGCCGCAATCCGGGACAGGCCATTGGGAAACCGAGAAGGCGAACGAAGATGCACCGAGTCGAAATATCCGCCGCCTGATTGCCTCTGTGTGGTTGCGAGTGCCGACCGAGAGGAAATATAATACAAGGAGAAACCAGTATGAAACAGACAGAACGTAAAAAAATTCTGTCGCTGCTTCTTGTTGTGATGCTATGTGCGGCCATAGCGCTGACCGGTTGCAGTGACACCCATTCTTCGGCTATGCCGAGCGAGCCCTCAATAGAGGCTATCGTCAAGGGCGAGGGTAACACCGTATTTCCTTTTACGGTGGTCGATCCCGACGGCAAAGAAACGGCCTATGAGATCCATACCGACAAAACGGTAGTGGGCGAGGCGTTATCTGAGCTTGGTCTGATCGAGGGCGAGATGGGGCCGTACGGCTTATATGTGCACAAAGTGGCAGGGATCGAGGTGGATTTTGACAGGGATGGGCTCTATTGGGCCTTCTATGTCAACGGCGAATACGCCATGAGCGGTGTAGATACGACCGAGATCAAAGACGGCGAAGCCTATATGTTCAAGGCACAAGCATGAGACCGACGGTACGGGAGATCGCCGTATTCGGCGTGCTGGGCGCGCTGATGTTCGCTTCCGATATCGCCATGGAAGTGCTGCCGAATATCCATTTGATCGGGGTATTTATTATCGCCGCCACGGTCGTCTATCGGCAAAAGGCGCTGTATCCGCTATATGTCTATGTATTGCTCAATGGGCTATATGCGGGATTCTCGCTGTGGTGGATCCCCTATCTGTATGTGTGGACGGTGCTGTGGGGCGTGACGATGTTGTTGCCCAAAGCCATGCCCAAATGGTTGGCGCCCATTGTCTATGCGGCGGTGTGCGGTCTGCACGGGCTGTTGTTTGGGGTGCTGTATGCACCGGCGCAGGCGCTTCTGTTTGGACTGAATGGCCGGCAGACGCTGGCGTGGATTGCGGCAGGATTGCCTTTTGATGTGGTCCATGCAGTAGGGAACGTGGTGTGCGGTCTGCTGATTTGCCCCATCATTTTAATTTTGCGCAAAACCAAAGAACCCGTCAAGGGAGACACTTCATAAAGAAGTAGTCTCCTTTTTTCTATACAAAGAGAAAATGACACTTTCGGTTTTTGAAAGTGTCATAGTGGGTTACATACTTTGAGGAAGGGAAATACTTGCCGAAAATAAAGAATATCTTTCTCGGCGGGTAAAGTGATATTGCAAACTATCGTTTGCAGTGATATTTGACCTGCGGTCAAGTTATATGAAAGCCTTGCGGCTTTCGTTATATTATATTCGCTCATAAACTGTCCGAAGGACAATATAACTTGGCGAAAGCCAAATATAACTGCGAAGCAATATCACTCGCCGTTAGGCGAATATAACTGAGGCACCTTCCTTGCGGAGGGTGCCTCAATTGACGGGTTCTTATTTTTTAAAAAAGTTGTAGGGAACTGAGCAGGAAGATCCAGCCGAACAGGGTGAACAGGCAGAGTGCCGAGGAAAAGACGACGATCTGAGCGGCCAGTTCCTCATCTCCGCCCATCTGTTGGGCCATGGAGAAAGAAGAAACGGCGGTGGGCGCGCCGAAAGCGACCATCAAACAGACCAGCGCCTCGCCCCGAAAACCGAGCAGTACGGCGGCGGTGATGGCCAGCGCCGGTACGATCAGCAGGCGGGTAGCCACGGTAATGATCAATTCCTTGATGCTGGTTTTGATGGTGGAGAAATTGAAACTCGCACCCAGCACCACGATCGCCAAAGGCGAAGCGATGGAGGCGGCATCGCTGACGGTGGTTTCGATCAGCGAGGGCAGTTGGATATCCAACAACAGGAAAATGGCACCGACGGCACAGCCGATGACCAGGGGATTGGTGAGAATGCCTTTGATCAGTTTGCCGAATTGGATCTTACCGTCCCGAAACCGCTCCAGCGTAATAACGGCTAAAATGTTAAACAGGGGAACGATAATGGCTACCATAAGCGACGAAAGCCCGCCTGCATTGTCCCCGCAGATATAGTTGACCAACGGGATGCCGAGAATGGCAAAATTAGAACGGAAAAAACCCTGCAACATCACGCCGCGCTTGGCGTTATCCTTCGTAAACAAAAAGACAAGCCCGTAGCCTGCGGCAAAGACGATCAACACGGCGATCACGGTAAAGGCTATCAGTTTTCCGTCGAGGATCGAGCCAATGTCGGTTTTATATATATTATAGAAAAGAAGTATGGGCAGGAAAATTTTGAAGATCAGCCGATTGATGGCATTGAACTGATCCTTGGTGGCCACCCGAAATTGTTTTAGCCCATACCCCAACAGCATCAATAAAAAGATGGGGGTAATGGCCTCGACCGATAACAGTAAACTATCCATATACAAATCCTTTGTTTTTTATATAGTATACTCTTATCGTATCTGGCTTGTCAAGCAAAGGCGTAGGGGGTAATCTCCACATCGGTATAGTAGGTCTTCAGAATATCGGTATAGGACATACCCGACTCAGCCAACTGTCCCGCCCCATATTGGCTCATGCCGACACAATGCCCGTAGCCTTTAACGGTAAAGGTGATGGTATCGTCCTGTCGGGCGATCTCAAAATTGGTACTGCGCAGGGAGAGGGTGCTGCGCAGTTGCGCACCGGTAAAGGTGACCCCGCCGATCTCGGCCGACAATACCCCGCCCGAATCGCTGCGGCTGACGGTGCCGACGGCAAGCCCTTTATCGACGTCGGGTTTGATGATGGCAAGCAGTTGATAGAGTTGCTCGGCAGAATACTCGGCCGTAGACAGGTATTGGGTGGCGTTGACATCCACAAAACTCTCCACCGCCTGCAGGTACGCCACGTCCTGCCCCCATACGTCGGCCGCCCGTTCGGTCTTGCCGGCGCTGATGGCGTGGAAAACGGCGTTGATCGGCTGTCCCTCATAGGTCAAAACCTGTCCGGCCACAGCACTGACAGCGGCGGCGATCTTGGCGTAGTACTCGTTATA
Organism: Eubacteriales bacterium; assembly: GCA_045594545.1. Lineage (GTDB taxonomy): Bacteria > Bacillota > Clostridia > Oscillospirales > UMGS1783 > CAKSHC01. Next base: position 6,651 of record JAZNYQ010000037.1, read on the forward strand.
ATGCTCCTCGCCCCAATGTTGCTTCATTTGTAAGGGGGAAAGATATCCTTTGCAATGGCTGGGATCGTTGCAGACCCAGGCACCCTGATGTTCGGGCGCATCGGGCTCGTTGACAGATCGATAGACCATATAGGAACAGGCGGCAACGGCCTGTGCCTTGAGGGCTTCGGATGGATAGGAAGCGGGCATTTCAGCCGCCACGACTCCGCACAGATATTGGGTCAGTGTCAGCTCCTCGACCCGATCGTCCACCAGCACGGGTATATACACCTCGGTTGGTGCCTCCTGCGCCGAGAGGGAAGGACGGTACTGGGACAGAGAGGCTGTCCATCCTTTGGACAATAAAAAGGGGAGAAGCAGAAGCAGGAGGATGTGGATGGAGAGTGTAACTAAGATCTTTTTCATGGTATTACCTCGAAAGTTTGCAAAATACACTTGTGTAAAGGGAGAAAATGCGGTATAATATATCGATACTATACCCTTAAAGGAGAGAATGAAATGCTACCCAGCGATAAAAAAGATGAGCGTTTCATAGAAAGTCTATGCCATACCCTGCGGAAAGATAACGTCATTCCGCCGGAATATTATGATCAATATAATGTTAAGCGCGGTCTGCGTAATACCGACGGAACGGGTGTCGTGGCGGGTTGTACGCACGTGTGTAACGTTCACGGCTATCTGTTGAATGAAGGGGAAAGAATCCCGCACGACGGGGAGTTGACCTACCGCGGGTATAATGTGGAGGACTTGATTCGCGGCTTCCAAAAGGCCGATCGGTTCGGGTTTGAGGATACCGCCTTTTTGCTTCTGTTCGGGCACCTGCCGTCCAAAGAGGAGTTGCAGAAGTTCAACGATCTGCTGTGGGAGTTTATTGAACTGCCTTACGGCTTTGTGGAAGATATGATCATGAAAGCCCCCTCGCCCGATATCATGAATAAGTTGGCGTGCGGGGTGTTGGCTCTGTACGGTTACGATGAGCAGGCGGGCAATACCGATATTGAAAATGTAGTCATGCAGTCGATCAGCCTGATCAGCCGTATGCCCTCCATTGCCGTGGCGGCTTATCAGGTCAAGAAGCGCTATTACGATAAGCGCTCCCTCTATTTCCATTTCCCTCAAAAAGGACAGAGTATGGCCGAGAGTATTCTCTATATGCTGCGTTCGGACAAGAAATTTACCGATGCTGAGGCTAAACTTCTGGATCTGTGTCTGATTTTGCACATGGAGCACGGCGGCGGTAATAACTCGACCTTTACTACCCGTGTCCTTACCTCGTCGGGCACCGATACCTATTCGGCCATTGCCGGTGCGATTTGTTCTCTTAAGGGCCCTAAACACGGCGGAGCCAATGCGCAGGTGGTGAATATGCTCGAGGAGATCAAGGCCAACGTCAAGAACTGGAAAGACAAAGACGAAGTGCGGGAATATCTGCGTAGGATCGTCCGCAAAGAGGCGGGCGACGGATCGGGACTGATCTACGGTATGGGTCATGCCATCTATACCCTGTCCGACCCCCGTGCCGTGCAGTTGAAAAAGAGTGCCCGCGATCTGGCCTTGATTAAGGATATGATCGATGAGTTTGAACTGATCGAAGCGGTCGAGCGCTTAACGCCTGAGGTCTTCTGCGAGATCAAGGGCGATCGCAAGGCTATGTGTGCCAACGTCGATCTCTATTCGGGTTTTGTCTATCGGATGCTGGGCATCCCCGAGGAACTTAATACGCCCCTGTTCGCTGCGGCCCGTGTGGTAGGCTGGTGTGCCCACCGTCTGGAAGAATTGATGACGGGCAATCGCATTATCCGTCCCGCTTATAAGGCTATTGAGGGGCGGCATAACTATGTACCGATCGGCGATCGCGACTAACATATCATAACAGGTTAGGAAGGTGAAAGGATATGCAATCCAACCCCAATCAACCGGCTGTTACACAAAATAAAATAGACCCCAAAAAATTTATGCAAGTCTTCTTCATTGGCTTTGGTGCCTGTCTGGTTGCGGCAGCATTGGTGCTGGGCATTGTTGCGCTGGCCACCGGTGCGGTCGGCTCGCATGACCAGCTGGTAGCGCACGGCGATGCCGCTCTGGCCGCCGGCAATTACCAGAAAGCCGCAGGCCATTATGAGCGTGCACTCAAATCGCAGGAGGGTTCTATCCCCGCCCGTATCGGTCTGTGTAAGGCGTATGAAGGCATGGAAGAGTATGAAAAGATGGAAGAGGTCGCCATGCGCGGCATCAGCCTGTCTCCCGCTACGTATGAGTTTTATGCCTTCAAGACCAAGTCGATGGCACTGCGCGGCGATATCGAAGGCGCGCACGCCTTTATGCAACAGATCACCAACGAGCACGTGTTGCTGAAGATCAACCGCAATCAGCCGGGGGATGTGATCTTCTCGGTCGAGCCCGGTTCCTACGGCGAAAAGATCACGGTGGAGCTTTCGGTCAAAGAGGGTTCGGTGATCTATTATACCAATGACGGTACGGAACCGACGGTGAAGTCGTCAACCTATCAGGATCCCTTTACGGTTGAGCACGGTACGCTGACTCTGCGCGGGTTTGCCATGTCGCAGGCCGGTCTGGTCAGTGCTCCGTTTGAAGCCACCTATACCGTGCGTGACGGCAATGCTGTCTTCGAGTTTAAGGATGCGGGCGTATCGCAGCTGGCGCACGCCGTTCTGGGTGTGTCCCAGTCGCAGAAACTGACCTATTCGATGCTGGATAAGATCACCTCGTTTAATACCTTTGAACTCAGTTCCAGCAAGTCCATCCGCTCGCTGGAAGATTTCAAGGAGTTTGTCAACCTGTCCGAGATTCATCTGTATAACCAGAGCCATATTGACGACTTCTCGGTACTGGCCCAAATTCCTACCCTACGCAAACTGACATTGGATAACTGTGCGGTTACCAACGACAGTCTCAAGCAGATCGCCAAGGCCACCCAGATCACTCATCTGACGGTGGATAATAACGGCTTGACCTCCACGGCCAACCTGTCGGGCATGAAAGGATTGACCGTCCTGTCGGCCTGCAATAATGATCTGAAGAAGATCGAAGGCTTGGAGAAATTAGAGAAGTTTACCACGCTGATCCTGGTCGGCAACAAGGTGGAAGATGTATCGGGGCTCAAGGGAATCAAGTCCCTGACCGAACTGTCGCTGGCCGATAACGGACTGACCTCGCTGATGGCACTCAATGGGCTCGGCGGGATCAAGAGTCTGGACATTTCCAACAATAAACTGTCCTCGCTCAGCGGCATCTCGTCCCTCTCCTCTCTGGAAACGCTCACCGCGGTCAACTGCGGCCTTTCCGATATCGCCGCCCTCTCGAAACTGACGGGGCTGGTCACTATCGATCTGTCGGGCAACAAGATCGGCGATTTGTCGGCCCTGCGGCAGACGGGCGTGACTACGCTGACGCTGGTTGATTGCAATATCAAGTCTCTCTCTACCGTCAGCGGCATCCGTACCCTGCGCACCCTTAACGTGTCGGATAACCCGATCGAGGATGTCACCCCCATCATCTCGCTGCCGACACTGGAAACGCTGGATATCAGCAGTACCAAGGTGACGATGGTCGTTGGGCTTCGCGGTTGCGGTACGTTGCGCACCATTCGCGCGTTTAACTGTAAACTGGATGACGCCGACGGACTGGAAGGCTCCAAAATTACACTGGAACAATAAAAAAGGCTTGATTTTTGGTAATTCTTGTGATACACTAAATACGGTAATGTCAAGAGCAGGGTTTCGGCCCTGCTCTTGAGTGCATTTTATATGAAAAACGGAGGGGTGCTCGTGGCGCAAAATACAGCCGAAAAGTTGCTGGAATTGGCAACGCCGATCGTGGAAGAATTGGGATATACGGTGTGGGACACCGAATTTGTCAAAGAGGGCAGTGAATATTTCCTGCGTATCTATATCGACAGTGAGTCGGGCATCGGTGCCGATGACTGCGAGAAGGTCTCCCGCGCATTGTCCGACCCGTTGGACGAGGCCGATTTCATCAGCCACTCCTATATCTTTGAGGTCTGTTCCCCCGGCATTGAACGCCGCCTGCGAATGGATTGGCATTTTGAAGCGTATCTTGGCGAAAAGGTCAATCTTCGCCTGTTTAAGGCGGTGGACGGGAAAAAGGAACTGACCGGTGAACTGGTACAGTACGGCGACGGGCTGTGTACCGTAACGGTAGACGGAACCGAGGTAGCCGTGGATATAAAAAATATTTCAAAAGCAAGAACGGTCTTTGAATTTTAAGGAGGAATAAAGAAAAATGTCTGCAAACAGCGAATTCTATGAGGCGCTTACCCTGTTAGAAAAGGAAAAGGGCATCAAGAAAGAGTATATGCTCGAAAAGATCAAGGCGGCCATCATCGCCGCCGTGAAAAAAGAGAAGAACATGGATATGCAACCCGAAAATATCGACGCCGCGTTCGACGAGGAAAAGAGAACGGTTCGTTTCTTCGTGCGCAAGTCGGTTGTGGAAGAGGTTGTCGATCCGCTGGTGGAGATCTATGTGGATGATGCCAAAAAGATCAGCAGAAAATACAAACTGGGCGACGTGGCCGAGGTCGATCTCGATCCCAGCCGCTTCGGCCGTATTGCCGCTAAGGTCGGTAAGAACGTTATCGTTCAGGGCATCAACGAGGCCGTTTACGGATCGCTGACCCGCGAGTTCACCGAGAAGACGGGCGAGATCGTTACCGGTGTCGTTGAGCGTATCGACCTGAAGATCAAAGCCGCCGTGCTGAGCATCGGTCGCTATGAAGTGCTGTTGCCCGTACGGGAAATGATCCCGCGGGAGACCATCGGTGAGGGCGACCGCATCAAGGTCTATGTCGTTGAAGTGCGCCGCAAGGAGAAGGATCGCGGCCGCGTGTATAACGAAGTTCTGCTCTCCCGTACCCATCCGGGTCTGGTGCGCCGTCTGTTTGAAATGGAGGTGCCTGAAGTACAGGACGGCACGGTTGAGATCATGTCGGTAGCCCGTGAGGCGGGCAGCCGTACCAAGGTTGCCGTCATGAGCAACGACCCCGCCGTCGATCCTGTCGGCGCTTGCATCGGTCAGAAGCGCAGCCGTATCTCCACCATCATTGATGAGATCAAGGGTGAGAAGATCGATATTATCAAGTACAATGCCGATCCGGCTCTGTATGTCACCGCCGCGCTGTCGCCTGCCGTTGTCCTGTCGGCACAGGCCGATGAGAGCAAGAAGACCTGCTCGGTCATCGTGAACGACGATCAGTTGTCGCTGGCCATCGGTAAGGAAGGCCAGAACGCCCGTCTGGCGGCTAAACTCACCGGCTATAAGGTGGATATCAAGCCGCTGTCTGCCCTGAGCGGTCAGAACTAAGGGGGAGTTTGGCGTGAAGGTACGCAAGATCCCCATGCGTATGTGCTCCGGTTGCGGCGAGAGTAAGCCGAAAAAGGAGCTGGTGCGGGTGGTGAGAAGTCCCGAGGGTGAGATCAGTATGGATCTGACCGGTAAGAAACCGGGACGTGGCGCCTACCTATGCCGTTGTGCCGACTGTCTGAAAAAGGCACGCAAATCCAAGCGGATCGACCGTTCGCTGGAAACGACCATTCCGGCTGAGGTTTACGATGCGCTGGAAGAGGAGTTGGCCGCGCTTGAAGGATAAATTTTTATCAAATCTCGGATTGGCCCGCCGCGCAGGAAAATTGTTGCGGGGTCGGGATGAGGTCTTTGCCGCATTAGAAAACGGCAAAGGTTTCGGATTGTATGCGGCAAGCGATCTTTCGCCCCGCACCGTCCGTCTGGTCGAGGAGCAGGGCAAGACCTTGGGACTTGACCCGATCCGAGTGGACTATACCATGTTTGAGCTGGGAAATGCCTGCGGATTAAAACCGTTTGGTATCTTCTCGGTAGCAGACAAAAACTTTCGCAAGATGCTGGACACAGCATTGGAGAATAAGGAGGCAGTACAGTGAGTGATACACCGTTAAAATACAAAGTACATGAATTCGGAAAGGATATCGGTATCTCCAGCAATGAGATTATGGATCTGCTGGAAAAGTATTCGACCCGCCCGAAAAATCATATGGCGCCCCTGAGTGCCAAGGAATTGGATATGCTCTTTGAGGTCATTACCGTAATGCACGGCAACCAAAACGTAGCCGCCTATATGGAAGCCCTCAATGCGCCCAAGGCTCACGCGGCAGCAAGCAAACCCGCCGCCAAGCCTGCACCTAAAGCTGCGCCCAAGCCGGCGCCCAAGGCCGAGCCCAAGCCCGAACCGGCGAAAAAGCCCGCGCCTAAGCCGAGCGAAGCACCTGTCGAGCGTAAAGGTCCTACCCCCGGCGCAACGCAGACCATCTCCGGCCCGCCCCCCAAGAAGAAAAAGACGGGCGAGCGTCAGGAAAAGGGTCAGTTGGAGAAACGGTATGTGGATACCCGTACCGTTACGGTTGACCTGTCTAAGTACGACCAGAAACTGGAAGATCTGGCGCCCGAAAAGGCGAGAGATCTCGGCAAGCAGTTCCAGAAACTGAAAAAGCAGGGCGGCAACAACCGCCGCCAGAAAGGCCGTAAGGAGACCGAGGCCGAGAAGATTAAACGTCTGGAAGCCGAGCGCGCCAAGCGCCCGCAACTGCAGGTGGTCATCGGTGAGGAGATCGTTGTGTACGATCTGGCCGCCAAACTGCATGCCACCAACGCCCAGATCATTAAGAAGTTGATGGAATTGGGCATCATGGCCGCTGCCAACCAGACCATCGAGTTCGACGCGGCCGCTTTGGTTGCCGAGGAGTTCGGCGCCAAAGTTACCAAAGAAGAAGTGGTTACCATTGAGGAGAAACTCATCGACGAGAGTGAAGATGTGGATGAAAATCTCCAGCCCCGCAACCCCGTTGTGGTGGTTATGGGTCACGTTGACCATGGTAAGACCAGTCTGCTCGACGCCATCCGCGATGCCAACGTAACGGCAGGCGAGGCGGGCGGTATCACCCAGCACATCGGTGCGTATAAGGTGACCATCAACGGGCAGGACATTACCTTTTTGGATACCCCCGGTCACGAAGCGTTCACCACCATGCGTGCCCGCGGTGCACAGGTAACCGATATTGCCATCCTCGTTGTAGCGGCGGATGACGGTATCATGCCCCAGACGGTCGAGGCCATCAACCATGCTAAGGCCGCCGGTGTTTCGATTATTGTGGCCATCAATAAGATGGATAAAGAGGGAGCCAATCCCGATAAGGTCAAGCAGGCCTTGACCGAGTATGAACTGGTACCCGAAGAATGGGGCGGCGATGTCATCTGCGTGCCTGTCTCGGCACTTAAGCGTCAGGGTATTGAAGAACTGCTTGAGAACGTTCTGCTGGTTGCCGAAATGCGTGAACTCAAAGCCAACCCCGACCGCGCGGCTAAGGGTACCGTTATTGAGGCCCGTCTGGATAAGGGTCGCGGCCCGGTAGCTACCGTGCTGGTGCAGAATGGTACGCTTCATCATGGAGATACTATTATTGCCGGTACGTCGGTAGGCCGTGTGCGTGTTATGCTGGATGACCGCGGCCGTACCGTTAAAGTGGCCGGCCCGTCCGATCCGGTCGAGATCGTAGGTCTGGACAGCGTGCCCGAGGGTGGCGACATTTTCCATGCCGTATCGGATGAGCGCATGGCCAGAGAGTTAGTCGAACAGCGTAAGTTCTCGGCTAAGGAGGAGAAGTTTACCGCTTCTTCGGCCGTATCGCTGGACGATCTGTTTGCCCGTATCCAGGAGGGTGCGGTCAAAGACTTTAATATTATCGTAAAAGCCGACGTGCAGGGTTCGGCCGAGGCGGTGCGCCAGTCGCTGGAGAAACTCTCCAATGAAGAGGTGCGCGTGAAGGTCATTCATGCCGCAGTCGGCGGAATCAACGAGAGCGACGTGATGCTGGCCATGGCATCCAATGCCATCATTGTCGGCTTTAATGTCCGTCCCGATGCCCCGGCTCGTGACAGTGCCGCCCGCAATAAGATCGATATCCGTACCTACCGTATTATTTACGAGTGCATTGAGGAGATCGAAGCGGCACTTAAGGGCATGTTGGCGCCTAAGGTTCGGGAAAAGGTTACCGGCCATGCCGAGATCCGTCAGGTGATCAAGATCTCGGGTGTCGGTTCGGTTGGCGGTTGCTATGTGACCGACGGTAATATTCAGCGCGGATGCAGCGTGCGTCTGCTGCGTGACAACGTGGTTATTTTTGAAGGCGCTCTGGCTTCGCTCAAGCGTTTCAAGGACGATGTGAAGGAAGTCAATGAGGGCTATGAATGTGGTATGAGCATCGAGAAGTACAACGACATCAAAGAGGGTGACGTGATCGAAGGCTATATCATGGAAGAGTACAAGGCATAAGGAGATACTATGTCAGGACACAGAATTTCTCGGATCAATGCCGATGCCCAGCGTGAGCTGGCCAATATCCTGCGCGATTTGAAAGATCCCCGCATCCCCGCCATGACCTCGGTGATGGCGGTGCGGGTGACCGAAGATCTGAAATTTGCCAAGGTGTATGTATCGATGTTCGGTACCGACGAGCAGAAAAAAGAGGGATTAAAAGGCTTAAAATCGGCGGCCGGTCATATCCGCCGTCAGTTGGCTTCCCGTCTGGATCTGCGCCAAACCCCCGAACTGATCTTCGAGCAGGACGATTCGATCGAGCATTTGTCCCGTATCGACACCATTCTCAAAGGAATCCATATTCCCGACGAGGAATAACGGGTTCTTCCTGAGTACAAGAGGGAGGTTAAAGAATGGGAACCACAATCGGAAAAGCGGCGGCCGCCCGTATGTTGGCGGCGCAGGATAAGATCATGATCATTACCCACGTCAGCCCCGACGGGGACACGCTGGGTAGCGGCTTTGCGCTGTATCATGCCTTATCGTTGCTGGGCAAGCGGGTGTGCGTGGTCAATTCCGACCGTATTACGCCGAAATACTGCTTCCTGTCGGGCGCCAAAAGTGTGCTTCGTCCCCAGTTTGAGCCGCAGTTTATCGTAGCGGTCGATGTGGGTGCCGTGCACCTCATCGGCAAGGAGTTAGAATGTTACGCCGATCGCATTGATATGTGCATCGACCATCATCCCTCCAACGCCCGCTATGCCACCTATAATTTAATAGACGCCCATGCGGCGGCTACCGGCGAGATCATGCTGGACATCATTTCGGCCATGCATGTACCGCCCACACGGGAGATCGCCGATGCGCTGTATACGGCCATCTCTACCGATACCGCCTGCTTCCGCCATTCGTCTACCACGGCAGCTACCCTGCGCAAGGCGGCCCGTACCGTGGAGTGGGGGGCCGATATGGCCAACCTGAACAATCACCTGTTTGTCGTTAAGTCCAAACAGTTGTTCGAACTGGAACGCATGGCTATGGAGAATATCCGCTTCTATCGGGACAGCACCATCGCCGTCATGCCCATTACCTTGGATATGATGAACAAGAGCGGCGCTACCGAAGACGATACCGACGGCATTGCCACCCTGCCCCGCCAGATCCAAGGGGTCGAGGTGGGTATCACCATGCGAGAGGTCAAAACCGATGAGTACCGCATTTCAGCTCGGTCGGACGGGCGCATCAATGTCAGCGCCATCTGCCAGCGATTGGGCGGCGGCGGTCATGTCCGTGCCTCGGGTGCCAGACTCAGCGGCACCAAGGACGAGATCATTGAGCGCATTGTTAATGAGGTGCTGGCCGAGTATCGGGAAGTGGAGGGCGAATGAACGGCATCGTCCCTTTGAACAAAGACAGCGGTGTGCTTTCCCGCAAGGCGGGCAACGCCGTTTCTTTCCTGTACGGGGAGAAGAAACACGGGCACGCCGGCACGCTCGATCCGTTGGCCGGCGGCGTTTTGCCGATCCTGCTCGGGCGAGCAACCAAACTCATCCCCTTTTTGGATGATGAGAAGATTTATGAGGCGAAAATGCGCTTCGGTATGGTCACAGACACGGGAGATATTACCGGAAACGTGCAAAAAACGAGCGATTTTCGACCGAAACTCAGCGATTTTGAGGCGGTTTTGCCGCAGTTTTTGGGGGAAATTACCCAAATTCCGCCCGTTTTTTCGGCATTAAAGAAGGATGGGAGACCTCTTTACGACTATGCCCGCAAGGGACAAGAGGTGGAAATTGCGCCACGTAAAGCGACCATCACATCTCTGACCGTAAATGATTTTGACGGCGAGTGCGCCACCGTTACGGTGGGGTGCAAGACGGGTACTTATATCCGCACACTCATTGAGGATATGGCTCGTGCCTGCGGAGCGTTGGCGACCATGACCGAACTGTGTCGCACCAAGGCATCGGGCATTTCGCTTGAAGATTGCCGTACGCTGACACAGATGGAGGCGGGCGACCGTCCGATGGCGGATGTGCAACAGTTGTTCGGGCACCGTCCTGCCTGTGTGGTGGACACACCCGGACGGCATTATTTATTAAACGGCGGAACGCTCTCGCCCAACCGTTTTACAGGGCAGGCGAACGGGTTGTTCCGCGCTTACGACAGTAAGAGTGAATTTCTCGGTCTGTGCCAAGAGGTGGCGGGCGAGATCAAACTGGTATGGATGGATAAGATCTATGAATAAGCGAGTAATTGCGCTGGGGAATTTTGATGGGGTGCACCGCGGTCATGCAGTATTGCTCAAGGCGGCAGTAGCGGCGGCCAAGGAACTGGGTGTCAAGAGTGCGGCGCTCATTTTTGAGCGTGACCCTGACAATGTATTTGCGGGTGCCTGTGTGACTCCGGCGCTGACCGACAATGAAAGCAAGGAACGGTATATCCGAGAACTTGGTGTTGACGAGGTGATCTACATCCCCTTTGATTCACGGACCGCCAACCTGTCCCCGACGGCTTTTGTGGAAAAGACGGTGCGGGAATTCGGTGCGGTGATGCTGGTGTGTGGGTTTCACTACCGCTTTGGTGTGGGGGCTTCGGGCAATGCCGATACCCTCAAACGCCTTTGCATGGAGCAGGGGATCGGGTGCCGTGTGATCGAGCCTGTGACACAGGACAATATGGTGATCTCCTCGACCAAGATTCGCTCGCTGGTGCGTAGCGGAAACATGGAATTGGCGGCTAAATTGTTAGGCCGACCGTTCACCGTAGCGGGTGAGGTGTATCATGGCAAGAAACTGGGTACGACTTTAGGATTTCCTACCATCAATCAGACCTTAGACGATTTTTCGATCGTGCCGATGTACGGGGTGTATGCCACCCGCGTGCGGATAAACGGAGAGTGGTGCGAGGCGGTGACCAACGTGGGGGTGCGCCCCACGGTGGAGAAAACCCGTGCCTACAACATCGAAACCTATATCATTGATCGGCAAGTGGATCTGTATGATAGAAAAGTACAGGTGGCTTTTTATAAGATGCTGCGTCCCGAAACTAAGTTTTCCTCGGTAGATGCCCTGCGGGCGGCCATTGCAGAGAATGTAGCACAGACAAAAGAATATTTCAGCCGATAACGATCAGGTGCAGGAGAATTTTTCCTGCGCCTTTTATTGACACGAGTTTAAAAAGATGGTACAATTTACAGCGTTGCGAAATAAAACATTACGCGGAGGACCTTTACTATGTGGATCTTATTTTGGACGAAGTATCAGGCTTCGAAATTTGCGACCTTTGTCAGTATTGTGGGTGCGCTGATGCGCTATGCTGGCGTGCTTTGCCTGTTTGCGGGAGCGCCGATCGGAACGGTGGTTTGTTTCGGTATTGGTGTGGGCATTCATTTTCTGGCTGAAGCGATCGGCTTTGGCGGATGGAAGAAGATGGTACATAAGCAGGGATTGGATGAGAAGGTAAAGCAGGGCGATGTGCCGACGGCGGTGGCGCTCTACAACGGCGAGCCCAAGAAGCGCACGCTCAATTACATTGAGTCGCTCAATGCGCAGGTAGCGGCGCAGATTCGGGCGCAGATCGAAAAGAAGTAAAAATGTGAAATAATGCTTTACAAATGGGGGAAGATATGATATAATCCCATTTGTATTATGCGTTCACCCATGCTCGGCTGACGGAAGGGACCTCCGACCGCGGCTTAGTGTGAGGCGAGAATAAAAATTTATGGAGGTGGAAACTATGATTTCCAAAGAAGAAAAGCAGCAAGTTATCGCTCAGTACAAGCGTCATGAAGGCGACACCGGATCTCCCGAGGTTCAGATCGCTATTCTGACCAATCGTATCAACTCTCTGACCGAGCATCTCAAGAAGAATCCCCATGACCATCATTCCCGTCGTGGCCTTTTGCAGATGGTTGGTAAGAGAAGAAATCTGCTTGCCTATCTGACCAAGATCGATATCGAGAGATACCGTTCTATCATTGCGCAGCTCGGCATCAGAAAGTAAGAGTGATTTTGGTGGGGGTGTTTTCTTGCACCCCCACTTTTCACGAAAAGAAAGAGGACACGGGGTTTTATCAGTTATGAGAGTGCCCTTGCGGGTGTTGTCATAACTGCTAAACTTCGGAGTTCTCAAAAAATATACAAAGGAGAATTCAAATGTACGAAAATTTCAGAGTGTTCAAAACGGAATTTGCCGGCCGTCCCCTGATCGTGGAAACCGGTAAGATGGCCGAATTGGCCAACGGTTCTTGCTTGGTTCGCTACGGCGATACCGTAATTCTGGCTACCGCTACCGCTTCCGAGCGTCCCCGCGACGGCATCGACTACTTCCCGCTGTCTGTAGACTTTGAGGAGAAGTTGTATGCGGTAGGTAAGATCCCCGGCGGCTTTTTAAAGCGTGAGGGCCGTCCGACCGAGAAGGCCATTTTGGCTTCCCGTGTCATCGACCGTCCGATGCGCCCGCTGTTCCCGAAGGATATGCGTAATGACGTAGCGGTATGCGTGACCGTTATGTCGGTGGATCAGGACAATTCGCCCGAGATCGCCGGTATGCTGGGTGCTTCCATTGCGGTTGCCATTTCCGATATTCCTTGGGGCGGCCCGATTGCCGGTGTAAGCGTGGGTCTGGTTGACGGCAAGTTTGTCTTTAACCCCACCGCCGACGAGCGCAACAAGAGCGATCTGGCTCTGACCGTTGTCGGTTCGGATAAGAAGGTCGTTATGATCGAGGCGGGTGCTAACGAAGTGCCCAACGACGTGATGTTCGATGCCATCAAGCAGGGCTATGCCGTCTGCAAAGAGATGGTTGACTTTATCAATTCCATCGTAGCCGAGATCGGCAAGCCTAAGTTCGAGTACACCCAGATCCATGTGCCCGAAGAGATGTATGAAGATATCAAGGCGTTTGCCATCGAGAAGGTGCGTGAAGCTCTCAACACCGATGACAAGAATGTCCGTGATGCGGCTATGAAGGTTGTGACCGACGAGGTCATTGCCGAGTTTAGTGAGAAGTATCCCGAGAGCGAGAAGCTCTTTGACGAGTGCTTGTACAAGTTGCAGAAATACGTGGTTCGTCAGTGGTTGCTGGAGGGCAAGCGTGTAGACGGACGCGGCATTGACGAGATGCGTCCGTTGTGGGGCGAGGTTTCGGTTCTGCCCCGTACCCACGGTTCGGGTATGTTTGCCCGTGGCCAGACGCAGGTGCTGACCATTGCCACCCTTGGCATGATTGGCGAGCGTCAGTTGCTCGACGGCATTGATGAAGAAGAATACAAGAGATATATGCACCACTACAACATGCCCGGGTATTCGACGGGTGAGGCCAAGCCCTCCCGTAGTGCCGGCCGTCGTGAGATCGGTCACGGTGCGTTGGCTGAGCGTGCTCTGCTGCCTGTTATTCCGTCTGAGGAAGAGTTCCCGTATGCCATTCGTCTGGTATCCGAGGTGCTGACCTCCAACGGTTCGACCTCGCAGGGTTCGATCTGCGGTTCGACGCTGGCGCTGATGGATGCCGGTGTGCCCATTAAGGCGCCTGTTGCCGGTATTTCCTGCGGTTTGATCACCGATACCGAAAACGATACTTGGATGACCATGGTGGACATTCAGGGTATTGAAGACTTCTTTGGCGATATGGACTTTAAGGTGGCCGGTACCAAGAAGGGTATCACCGCCATTCAGATGGACCTGAAGATCGACGGCTTGACCGAAGAGATCATCTGGTCGGCTTTGGAGAAGACCGAGAAGGCTCGTTTCCACATCATTGACGAAGTTATCCTCAAGGCGATCGACAAGCCCCGTGAGGAACTGAGCGAGTATGCGCCTAAGATGCTGATGATGAACATCAATCCCGATAAGATCCGCGATGTTATCGGTAAGGGTGGTTGTGTCATCCAGAAGATTCAGGCTGACACCAACACCAAGATCGACATTGAGGAAGACGGTCGTCTGTTCATTGCCACCTACAGCAATGAGGGCGGCAAGCAGGCGATGGCTACCATCAAGGCGATCGTGGAAGATCCCGAGGTGGGTGCGCTGTATAAGGGTACCGTTACCGGTATCATCAAGATCGGTGCTTTCGTTGAATTTGCTCCCGGTAAGGAGGGCATGGTTCACATTTCTCAGCTCGACAACAAGCGTGTGCCGACGGTTGAGGATGTGGTAAGCATCGGCGATGAGATCTGGGTCAAGTTCCTTGGCGTAGACGAAAAGGGCAGAATGAATCTTTCCCGCAAGGCTGCATTGGCCGAGTTGGAACAGCAGAAGGCTGCTGAGAACGAATAAGCAAACGGGGAGAGGTTTTACCTCTCCCTTGTCGTATTTTGGGGGATTATGGTAACAAGATTAGCAAACGGAGTGACGGTGGTGACCGAGCCGATGGATCATCTGCGCAGTGTGAGTTGCGGGATATGGATCAAGGGCGGTTCGGCGGCCGACCCCGAACCATATGCCGGTATGGCGCACTTTTGTGAGCATATGGCATTTAAGAGCACAAAGACCCGCAGTGCGGGGGAGTTGGCCGAGCAGTTTGATGCGATGGGCGGGTATGTGAATGCCTACACGGCCAAACTACTGACCTGTTATTATTGCACGATGCTGGACAAGCACGTGACCCGAGGGTTGGAATTGCTTTCGGATATGGTGCTGCATCCGGCCTATTTGGATGAGGAAGTGGAGACTGAGCGACGGGTGATCTTAGAGGAGATTGCCATGTGCGAGGACAGTCCCGAGGACTTGGTAATGGCCAAACTTAGTGAAGGAGTTTGGCAGGACAGTGTGCTGGGACGCGAAATTTTGGGTAAGGCGGAGACGGTGGAGCGAATCACGGCCGACGTCTTACGGGAGTATCAGCAACAAAGTTATGTGGGTGCCAACATTGTGATCAGCGCCAGCGGGCGTTTGGATGAGGAGGCTTTTCTGGCTGACTGCGAACGGTTATTCGGTCAGGTGTCAGAAGGTTCGGCGGTGGAGGATGCCGAGAACGGCGCGTACACGAGTGTGTGTGCGCTGGCTGAGAAAGACATTGAGCAGAATCACCTATGTATCGGGTTTCCGTCCTATCCGATGTTTGATGAGAGGCGGTATGCGGTGTCGGTGCTGTCGGCCTTGACGGGCGGGACCATGTCGTCGCGCCTGTTCCGCTCGATTCGGGAGCAGGAGGGGCTGGCCTATAACATTTCTTCTTACCTGTCGCCCTATCTGCATACGGGGTTGTTCTGCATCTACACGGCGTTGGCACCGGCATCCGAGTCTAAATGCCTGACACGGATTCGGCAGGAGTTGGATGAGATTCGGCAAAATGGATTTACCGAAGCCGAGGTGGCGAGAGCCAAGGAGCAGTTGGCCAGCGGGATGATCTTGGAATTGGAGAGTTCTTCGGCGCACATGAAGATGCGGGCTAAGCGGGAGATCTACGGATTGGGTGAGACCGATGCCGATGAGATTCTGCAACGCATTGAGGGCGTAACGCCCGAGCAGGTACATCAGGTGGCGCGGGAGATACTGGACTATGAAAGCATGAGCATTTCGGTGGTGGGGCGCACCCAAGACGAGGGCTTTTACCGTAGTTTCTTTTCATAAACCATAACGAATGCGAATATCCTTTTGATGAGGTGATTTACCGTGAAAAGGATATTCGCATTTCTTTTAGTGTTGAGTTTTCTGTGTGTGCCGGTGCTGGCCGATGATCTGGCAGACAGTACCGACGTGATGGCCGAGCCGATCGATCTGGATATCAAGGCCAAGTCTTGCCTATTGATGGAGGCGGGGAGCGGAACAATATTGTATGCCGAGAATGAGCATGAGGCGTTACCGCCGGCATCGGTGACTAAGATTATGAGTCTGCTTCTGGTGTTTGAAGCGATTGACCAAGGGCGGATCACGATGGAAGACGTGGTACAGGTCAGCGAGTATGCGGCGGGTAAAGGCGGATCGCAGGTCTATTTAGAAGCGGGCGAGGAGATGACGGTGCATGAGCTGATCAAGTGCGTAGCGGTGGCCAGTGCCAACGATGCGACGACGGCGTTGGGTGAATATGTGGCCGGAAGCGAGGATGCCTTTGTGGTGATGATGAATGAGCGGGCATCTCAGCTGGGGATGGCCGACACCTCCTTTGTTAACTGCACAGGGTTGGATGATAACGGGAGCAACATGACCAGTGCGCATGATATTGCGGTGATGTCGCGGGAACTGATGAGTCATTCGGCTATATTTAACTACACTACCATTTGGATGGATACCATTCGGGACGGGGCGTTTGGATTGAGCAACACCAATAAACTGGTGCGGTTTTATTCGGGGACCAACGGACTCAAGACGGGCTCGACATCCAATGCGGGATTTTGCATCAGCGCTACGGCCAAGCGGGACGATATGCAGTTGATTGCTGTTATTATGGGGTCGGAGAGTTCGGCCATTCGTAATGAACAGGCCAAGAAGTTGCTCGATCACGGATTTGCCAATTATGCGGTGGTAAATCTGGAGCGACAGAGCGGATTTGAGCCGGTGAAGGTGGACGGCGGGCAGGTGGAATACCTAGTGCCCTATATGGAAGACGAACAGATCACGTTATTGGTGGGTAAAAGTGAGAAGAACAACATTACCTGCAAGGTAGAGTTGGTGGATGGGGTGACGGCGCCTGTGGAGCAGGGGCAGACCTTGGGCAAACTGGAATATTATTGCGGGGATAAACTTTTACACACGGTGACGCTGGTGGCCGAGTGTGCGGTAGAACGGGTGAATTTCGGCTTTCTGTTTGGGAAACTCTTGCGGATGGCACTCCTATAAGGTATAATAGGGGCGAGGTGAAAAAGGAATGGACAGTAAACGAATGGAAGGGCAACTACGGTTTTTAATAGAGATCGATAAAATGAAGTCGGTTCTGCGGCAGACGCTATTGGCTGATGGGTCGCATCGGGAAAACGATGCTGAGCACAGTTGGCATTTGGCTCTCTATGCCATGATCTTGCAGGAATACGCCGCGGGGGAGATCGACATTGACCGTGTAGTGCAGATGGTGTTGGTGCACGATCTGGTCGAGATCTATGCGGGAGATACTTTCTGCTACGATGCGGCGGCCAATACCGACAAGGCTGAGCGGGAGAATGCGGCGGCTGAGAAGTTATTCTCCCTGTTAGAACCTGAGCAGGGGGCGTATTATGAGGCGTTATGGCGGGAATTCGATGCCGAGGAAACGGATGACAGCAAGTATGCGGCGGCGATGGATCGCATCCAGCCGCTGATGAATAACTACATGACGGGCGGGCATACCTGGCATCTGGGGGATATTCACAGCAGTGATGTGTATCGGCGTATGGCACCGATCAAAATCGGGGCGCCGAAGCTTTGGCCGGTCATCGAATATATTGTGGAAGACTGCATACAAAAAGGATATTTGCCAAAATGACAAAAACACAAACCCTTCGACACCGTTCGAGGGGTTTCTTTTGTAGGGTTTCTGTAATTTTTCATTTGGAAGAAAAATACACTTGTCAAGCGGGTATTGTCGTGGTATAATCAGGACACGGAAATGAAAATTGGAAGTAAATTCCAAAAGTTTTCTAAAAGCCAACAAATGACAGATTTTCATTTGGAAGAAATTTGCATTGAATTTTGCCTAATCACATGTTATAATGCATACACATTAGGGAGTAAATGTTTGATGCGAATGGAGATTGGATATTTACTTTCCGTGACAACCGAATAGACTCGACACTGCGAACGCCTCTTGTCCGACTAGGGAGGGAGGCGTCTTATTTTTTGCACCTTTTTTGCCATTTTTAGCCTGAAATGGAAAGAAATGAAAGTAAACGCTACAGAAAGAGTACGACAATGGAGCAGGAAGATTACAAAAGAAAGTTGCGGGAGAGTGTGATCCATATTATTGCTACCGAAGGTATGGATCGTGTTACGACGAAGGCGGTAGCTTCGTATGCGCAGCTCAATGAAGGATATATATACCGATTGTTCAAAGACAAGGATACCTTATTAAAGGAGGCGTTTGAACAGTTGGACAGTGAGTTGATTGCCGGTATTATGAAGTATTTACCGGTCATGGAGATCACAACGATTGAGATCAAGGAACGGTGTCGGGCCTTGTTTTTCATGATATGGAAATTTATTATTTGTATGCCTGAGCGGTGTCATGCTTTTATCCGCTATTACTATTCCCCCTATTTCAGTCGGCTGTCGGCGGAGAAGCATCGGCAGGATTATCAGCCGGTCGTAGATGTATTTCGGCCGGCCTGTCTGAATGGAGCCGATACCTGGCGATTGCTCAATCATATTTTGGATTTTATGCTGACCTCGTCGATTCGGCTGCTTCGCGGGGAGATCGATGACAGTGATGAGACGGCAGACGACCTGTTTCGCATTATCTATTCGGCGATGGAGCCGCAGTTGGCATGGGGTATAAGGAGTGAGTATGAGCAATATGATGGCAAAGACGCTTAAGATCACCTCAACCGTTCTTATGGGATTGATGATCCTACTGGCCATTTTAATGGTGGGAGTAAGAGTGTTTGGGGTTCAGGTCTATATGGTGCTTTCCCCGTCGATGGAGCCGAAATACCCTACCGGTTCGCTCTTATATATTACCTCTGCCGACCCCGAGACGTTGGAAGTGGGGGATGTGATCACCTTTCAGTTGACCGATACGATGACGGCGACCCACCGCATTGTGGATATTGTCACCGATGAGGCCACGGGTGAGGAGCGGTTCCGTACCAAAGGCGATGCCAATGACGGGGCCGATAAAGGATTGGTATCCAAATCTGCTGTTGTAGGAAAGGCCGTATTTTGTATTCCTTTTCTGGGGTATTTGGCGGCATTTATTCAGCAACTGCCCGGCTTGTACGTAGCCATAGCGGCGGCCGCGCTTATTATTGTTTTGGTATTCTTATCCGATACATTAACAGAAGAACAGAAAAAAGGAGAACGCAGAAATGAAGAGTAAGAAGACATGGTGGATCGCCGTTTGCGCCGTTGTGCTGTTGGCGGCGGTTACGGCAGGAACGCTGGCGTATCTGACCGATCGGGATGAGGTGGTCAATACCTTTACGGTTGGTGACGTGCAGATCACGCTGGATGAGGCTGAGATCGTGAACGGCCAAGCAACGGGTAGTCGTACCGACAGGGGAAATGATTATCATCTGATTCCCGGTAAGACCTATGTGAAAGATCCGACGGTGACGGTGTTGGCTGACAGTGAGCCTACCTACGTTCGCATGATGGTTACCATCAACAAACAGGCCGAACTGGATGCCATTTTTGCGGCGCATGATCTGGAACTGACCGATATTTTCGGTGGTTTTGATTCTCATTGGGTGCTCAATGATGTAGACAGAAGCGATAACGCCACGATCGTATACGAGTTCCGTTATGGTAGCATTGTGACGGCGGGTGATACCGATCTGCCCTTGCCGGCGCTCTTCACCGAATTGAAGGTGCCCGGGGAGATCACCCGTGATGAGATGCAGACCATTGCTGATCTGAAGATCACGGTAGTGGGTGAAGCCATTCAGGCAGAGACCTTTGCCGATGCGGATGCTGCCTGGGCAGCTTTTGACGAACAGGTTAATGGATAAGGAGAAACGAACATGGCAAAACATGCAGTAGAAACAAAGAAAATTTCGAAAAAAGGATGGATCGCACTTCTCGCGGCGGCCGTTATGCTGCTGGGTATGGTGGGCGGAACGATCGCGTGGTTGATCGATAAGACCGACGCGGTGGTAAACACCTTTACCTACGGCGACATTAAGATCGATCTGACCGAGACCGACACCAACGACGGTGACCAGAATCCTTTGACCAACGAATACAAGATGATACCCGGACAGAAGATCACCAAGGATCCGGTGCTGACCGTAGAAAAGGGCAGTGAGGATTGCTGGTTGTTCGTGAAGCTGGAGAAGTCTACCAATGCTGATTTCAACGAGTTCATGACCTATGAAATGGCCGACGGTTGGACGGCACTGGACAATGTTGACGGCGTATACTATCGCGAAGTTGCGGCTACGGATGTAGCGGATGACAACAAGGCGTTCGGTATTATCAAGGATAACACGGTAACGGTAAAAGAAACGGTGACAAAGGGCATGCTCAATGCTCTGACTGAGCAGACCTATCCGAGACTGACGGTGACCGGTTATGCCGTACAGAAGGCGGGCATGGCCAGTGCGGCGGAGGCGTGGGCAGTCACTCAGTAACGGGAGATTTCCTTCGCAAATACTACTATGGCAAATATCATATTCGGCCTGTGTGCCGCATTGGTTGGTCTGATTTTGATCGTTAATCTGGCTATGAAGATCAATAAGTATCTTCGGCAACGGCGATTTATTGACATGGAGATCGGACGAACCAAGGGGGAGGAGCAAAAGAGATGGCGGCGGGGCCGTCGCAGGCTCTGGCGCATATTCCTGCCCCGTCTATAATTTCGTTTTCCACATTATTTCCTCTCACGCCGTTCCATCCCTTCGGGGGTGGGCGGCAACTCAAGGGCAAAAATGCTTCGCATTTTAAGGTAAGAGGTAAGAAGTAAGAGTGAAGAGGTAAGGTGTCGGCAACGCCGACGAATTCCATTCGTGTCGACGGCACACCGAACGTATTATCGATTTGCTATTTCTTATCCCTTTAAAACGGTTTCGCAATTTTTGCCTTTGAGTTGCCGCATGGCAAAAGCCAAACCAAGACCGAATACATGCGGAAGGGGAGTACCCTTAGGGTCAGACGTCATGGGGTGTTGGTTTGGATAACAAACAATTTTATACAAACAAGGAGAAAATACAATGAAAAAAGTATTACTTAGTATTTTGGCTGTTGTAACGGTAGCGGCTCTGGCCATTACCGG
>JAZNYQ010000038.1:0-10557 GCA_045594545.1 Eubacteriales bacterium
CAGTTAAAGAAAAAACCGGGTGAGATGTCGGGCGGGCAGATGCAGCGCGTGGCGATTGCCCGTGCGCTGGTTAACGATCCCGATATTATTCTGGCCGATGAAGTCGGAGGCCAAGCGGTCTTAGGAAGACAATGGGTCTTACCAACTCCTTGGCTCACAGAACGACATGGCTAGATCCGACTTCAGTTAAAGAAAAAACCGGGTGAGATGTCGGGCGGGCAGATGCAGCGCGTGGCGATTGCCCGTGCGCTGGTTAACGATCCCGATATTATTCTGGCCGATGAGCCGACGGGGGCGCTGGACACCGAGACGAGCGTGCAGGTAATGGAACTGCTCAAGGAGATCGCCAAGGAAAAATTGGTAATCATGGTTACCCACAACCCCGACTTGGCGCAGACCTATTCGACCCGCATCATCCGTATGCTTGACGGCGTGATCACCGCCGATTCGCATCCGCTCTCGCCCGATGAGGAACTGCCGATCTCTCCGCCTTCGCGCAGACAGAAGAGCAAGAAGAAGCCGTCGATGTCTTTCTTTACTTCCTTTGGCCTGTCGCTGACCAACCTGTTTACCAAAAAGGGGCGCACGGTGCTGACCTCGTTTGCCGGCAGTATCGGCATCATTGGCATTGCGCTGATCTTTGCCGTGTCGCAGGGCATGACGACCTATATCAATGTTCTGCAGGAAGATACGCTGTCTTCCTATCCGCTGACCATTGAGGCGACGACCATTGATCTGGGTACGCTGATGGAAACCTTTATGGGGGCGGCATCCTCCTCGCAGGAGCATGACAAGGACGCTATCTACTCCCAGTCGGTGCTTTTTGAAATGATCAATGCGCTGAACAACGTAGAGGCCACCGAGAATGATCTGGAATCCTTTAAGGCTTTTATTGATGAGGAGCTAAAGCGGGAAGACGGGGAATTGAGCGGAGCCCTTTCGGGGGTGCAATACACCTACGATCCGAAACTTTTGGTATATACCAAGAATGTGGACGGCAAGATCATCTATTCCGACACCCAGAAACTGCTTTCCGATGCCCTGTACGAGAATTTCGGCATGGATATTACCAACATGATGAGTTTCGGTGAGGATTCAGGCATGATGAGTTCGTCGATGATGGCCATGAATCCGGCCATGAGTTCCACCATTCTCTGGACCGAGATGCTTTCGGCCAAGGATGGCGGGCTGATCAATCCGGTGCTGGAAAATCAATACGAGGTCGTTTACGGCGACTGGCCGACGACCTATAATGAGATCGTGTTGGTGCTGGATGAAAATAACGAACTGGACGATCTGACCCTTTATGCTTTGGGACTGAAAACCGAGGAAGAGATCAACGCCGTTTTTGATGCGGTACTCAACAAGGGAGAACTGGATACCGAGCAACAAAAATGGTCTTATCAACAGATTCACGAAATGGATTTCCGTGTGATCCTCAATTCCGATTGCTATACCCTTGACGAGAACACGGGATTATACACCGACCTGCGCCAGACCGATGCCGGCCTGCGCTATCTGTACGATAATGCGCTCACCCTCAAGGTGTCGGGCATCATTCGTCCCAGCGAGGACGCCACCTCGGCCATGCTGGGCGGCTCGATCGGCTACACCAAGGCGCTGACCGAGTATATCATCCATCATTCCGCTGACTCGTCTGCCGTGCAGGCGCAGTTGGCTGACAGCCACACCGACATTTTCACCGGACTGCCCTTTAATGAGAACACCGGCAAACTGGACGATGCGGCCAAAGAATCGGCGTTGCGGGAGCATCTGCAAAAACTGGACACGGCGGGCAAGGCCAAGGCCTATATCGGCATAATGAGCGTGCCCTCGGCCGAGCAGTTGCAGGCGGCGGTTGACCAGTCCCTCTCCACCATGGACCGCGCCGCCCGTGAGGATGCACTCAAGCAGGCGCTTACCCAACAAATGGGTATGAGCGAGAAGGATCTGGCCGAGTATATTGAGAACATGACGGACGAGGACTTGGAGCAACTGATGCGGGAAATGATCGAGGCGCAGGTGCGCATGCAGATGGCCGCACAGGTACAGGCGCAGATGGCGAACATTCCCGCGCCGATGCTGGCCGCCAAGCTCGATGCCGACCTACCCAATTACACCACCGAGCAATGTGCTCTTTACTATGATGAGATTTTGGAGTTCTCGGAATCCTCATATGAGGAGAACCTCATTGAACTGGGGCACGTGGATCTGAACTCTCCCGCCTCGGTCAACCTATACGCTTCCTCGTTTGAAAACAAGGATATCATCGAAGATGTGATTGCCCGTTACAATGAGAGTCGGGAAGAACTCCAACAGGTGCACTACACCGATTATGTGGGCATTATGATGAGTTCGATCACGACTATCATCAACGCTATCACCTATATTCTGATTGCCTTTGTGGCCATTTCGCTGGTCGTTTCTTCCATTATGATTGGGGTCATTACTCTGATTTCGGTGCAGGAGCGCACCAAGGAGATCGGCATCCTGCGTGCCATTGGCGCGTCCAAGCGCAACGTATCGAGCATGTTCAACGCCGAGACCCTTATTATCGGATTCGCCTCGGGATTGGTTGGTGTGGGGTTGACCTATCTGCTATGTTTACCCATCAACGCCATTATCCAAGCCCTGACGGGCATTCCCAATCTGCGGGCCGTCCTGCCGATCCCCGTGGCGGTGGTGCTCATTCTGATCAGTATGGGATTGACGCTATTGTCGGGCATCATTCCCTCTCGCAGTGCCGCCCGCAAGGATCCCGTTGTGGCGTTACGAACCGAGTAAAATACAAGGAGCAAGCATTACGCTTGCTCCTTTTTTATCGGCACTTGGGACAGGGACGGTACCCTAACGCCTCGGCCTGTTCCACGTTGTAGCCCCAGAATGAGAAATCGTCAAAATCCTCACATCCGTATGTATGATATTTGTTATTTTCACTGATCAGTCCAATATTTTCCTCATAAAATTTCAACTGTCTTTCGGCTTGAAGTTTGTCTGCAAATACCTCGACTCGCATCTCCCGTTCCATTTTCGTTTGTTGTTTTTGTATATGGAGATCTGAGGAGAGTTCCTGTATTTGCTTTTCTTGCTTTCGGCAAACCGATGCCCCTTGCACGATGCCAACGACCAAGCACAAAATCAGGGCAACAAGAACAAAATCCCACCAACGCCATCCGTGTTTCTTTTCCATGCCGTGTGCTCCTCTAAATAAAAAGTGTGCAGCCAAAGACTGCACACCGAAAAATGCAGCCCGGCTCCGTTGCTACACAGTCACGTCCAATAACAGGCATGATTGCCAAGGCATACATTTTTACCAAAGTATGCCTGTTATTGAACAATATTAAACTGTGTAGCGTGATTATTATATCACATTTCTTTTTATTTAGCAACAAAAAGAGCAAGCATTACGCTTGCTCCTTGTTCTTTTTGAAATATCGCATCAGGATCAACAGCACGATAACGCCCAGAATGGGGAATATGGCGCTGGTGAGCATGCCGACTTTCATGCCGATCTGATCTACCGTCACGCCCATGGATTGGCTCATGGTTTGTGCCATTGGGGAGGCGGCCACCGTATCGATGACCACGCCCATCACCTGCGGTGCGACCGAGGCGCCCAGATCGCCGCCGACCGCCATGAGCGCAAAGGCGACCACGCCCGCGCCCTCGATATTTTCTTCCATGGCAATCAGCATGCCCGGCCAGAGCATAGAGGTAAACACGCCGGTGAGGATACAGGCGATGAAGGAGAGCCAGATCTGATCGGTCAAGCCTACGATCAGGTAACAAATAGCGGCGCCGATTATGCCGATCAGCAGGGTGGGTAAGATCTTTTTGCCGAATTTGGCGTAGGCGATACGGGTCATCCCCAGCAGGATAGCAAACATGGCCAGTCCCAGTACGTCGCCCAAGGCCTTGTCAATGCCAAGAGCCGTTTCCATAAAGCCCGACACCCAGTTGGTCATGGCGTTCTCGGCGCAACTGCCGAAGAAAATACCGCAAAAGCAAAGGGCCAAGCCGATGCCGCGGCGCTTGGTGGCGCTCAAGGGTTTCGGCGCATCGTCGTCCGACATATCCGGTATGGGGGCGCGGGCAAACAGGAGTGTTGCCACGATCGGCCAAGAGGCTAAAAATAAAGTCAATATTTGCCAATGTTCGTTGCCGAATATTTTCAAAAACAGAGTGCTGACCACCACGACGGTAAAGACGCCGAAGGCGTAGAGGGAATGGAGCATACTCATGTCGCGCTGGGGATTCTCCGAGGGCATGGCGGCAATCGTAGGGCTGAGCAACACCTCGGACAGGCCCGCCGACACCGAAAAGATGACCGTGCCGATCACCAATCCCGCAAACACCTGATCGGGAAACCACATGGGCAATAGGGCATACAGCGCCAGCCCTACGGTTGTAATCAGCGGCATCAGCCACAGGATCCGATCCACCCGCCAGCGTTTGCCGAACAGGGTGAAGGCCAGATCAATGGTCATCTGGGTAAAGAAGTTGACCAGAACCAAGGTGCCGAGCAAGGTATAGGATATGCCGTACAATTCATGCAACGGCACCAACAACACCGGCGGCAAACCAAAAATGGACGCCATGGTAAAATAGGCCGCATAGCAGGCCCGTTTTGTTCGCTTAAAGTTGGGCATTTTTCTTTCTTCCTTTTTTATACTGGTCGCATTGTACCACAAGGCAAGAAAAAAAGCAAGCACAAGGCTTGCTTTTTAATTTAGGAATGATTCTTAAATTACAGGTTGCGGGAGGCTTTCCACTCGTCGGCCTTCGCTTTGCTCATTCTCTTGATGTTTTCCTGCGGATAGGGGGAATTTTCGCCGCCGTTGACATACAGGAACAGTTTACCGTCCGGTGTCTGATAGAGGGTTTCCTCGAAACCTTCCGACTCGCCGAAGGCGCCCTCAACGTATTTGGCCACGGGAGCGGCGGTGGCGGTATCATATTCTACTTTACAGATTACTTTCTTCATAATGTGGTTCTCCTTTGTTTAGTTTCGCTTATAGTATACCATACTTTTGGATAAGAATAAAGTCGTTTTGTGTAATTTTTTTGCGGTAATGTTGCCGATAGGCAAAAAAGAAGGTATAATATAGGAAAAGAAAGAGCGAGGCGGTAAAATATGCATAATTTTTTTGTGGATGAATCGGCAATGCAAGCGGATCGATTTATCATTACGGGGGATGACTACAATCACATTTGCCATGTTCTGCGGATGCAGGCGGGCGATACCTTTTTAGTAAGTTGTGCGGGATTTTCTCATCTATGCGAACTGGAGTCTGTTGAGGGCGATGCGGTGATTGCCCGCATGATCGAGGAAAACGTGCAAAACACCGAACTGCCCGTTCATTTTTATTTATTCCAAGGGCTGCCCAAAGGGGACAAACCGGAGTGGATCATTCAAAAGACGGTGGAGTTGGGTGTGGCCGGCATTGTTCCTGTTGAGATGAGTCGGTGTGTGGTAAAATTGGATGAAAAGAAAAAGCGTGCCAAGCAGGCGCGCTGGCAGGCGATCGCCGAGAGTGCGGCCAAACAGAGCAAGCGCAACCGCATACCTACCGTTTCCGAAGTGTTATCGTATTCGCAGGCGATGGAAAAGGCCAAGGAGATGGATCTGTTTCTTGTTCCTTATGAAAACGAGAGAGGCATGGAAGCGACCAAAGAGGCACTCGGTCAGATTCGGGCAGGGATGTCGGTAGGCATTCTGATTGGGCCGGAGGGCGGATTTGATGAGAAAGAAATTGAACAGGCCAAGGCGATTGGCGGGCAGATCCTATCCTTAGGCAAGCGCATCCTGCGCGCCGAGACGGCGGCGGTGACGGCGGTTGGCATGGGGATGCTGCATGTGGAGATGAATCTATGAGAGCGTTGCCGACTGCCTTTACCGAGCGCATGAAACATTTAATGGGCTCGGAGTTTGATGACTATATGGCTTGCTACGACAGAGCGGCTGAGCGGGCCTTTCGGGTGAACACCGACAAGATCTCGGTTGCTGATTTTCTCGCGGTCGATCCGTTTGACTCGCCCCCGATTCCCTACGTTTCCAATGGCTTTTATCTGCATCATGAGGGAATCGGGCATCACCCGTTCCATCATGCCGGCGCCATCTATGTGCAGGACCCCGGAGCGATGGCGGCGGTGGAATGTTTGACGGTGGATCCCGATTGGTGGGTATTGGATCTTTGTGCGGCGCCCGGCGGCAAGTCGGGGCAGATCAAAAACAAATTGGGACCGAACGGACTGCTGATCAGCAATGAGATCATTCCGTCCCGTTGTAAAATGTTAACGGGTAATATAGAACGATTGGGATTAACCCGCACCGCGACCACCTGTTTGGATCCCTCGGCGGTTGCCGCACGGTTTCCCAAGACCTTTGATTGCATTATCGTGGATGCGCCCTGTTCGGGCGAGGGGATGTTCCGCAAGGATAATCCGGCCATCGAGCAATGGAGTGAGGAAAACGTAACCCGCTGTGCCGTGCGCCAAAAAGAAATTTTAGCGCAGGCGGCGCTGGCTTTACGGGACGGCGGCACCATTCTGTACGCGACTTGCACCTTTTCCCCGGAAGAAAACGAAATGGTGGTGGATGATTTTCTTAGAAAGCATCCTTCATTTACCCTTGCGCCCGTGCCGGATGCGGTGATCGTGCACACGGCCGACGGCATTGCCTTTGACGGATGTTCCTGCCAAACGCTGTCCCGCGCACGGCGGTTCTATCCGCACAAGAGTCGGGGCGAAGGGCAGTTCATGGCGGTACTGCAGGACACCGCCGCTTCCCTGCCCCGTCTGTCTTTGCCGCGCATGACGGGTAAGGTTGATCCGGTGGTCGTTGACTTTTTGAAAGACACATTGACAGATGTCGATATGTCACTTTTAGGGGTACACAAGGGGAATGCGGTATATGCGCCGCCGAGCTTGCCTTTGGAACATTGCACGGCATTTTCCTGCGGGGTAGCCATTGGTGAGGTGCGAAGAAATTATCTGCTGCCCCATCACCAGTTTTTCATGGCATTGGGACAGCAGTTTACCCGTCGTATTGAGTTATCGCCCGACGATCCTGACCTGCTTCGTTATTTGCGGGGTGAGGAGATCGGTGCCGATTGCGGCAACGGATGGGCGGTCGTTTCCGTTTGCGGGTGTGCCGTAGGCGGCGCTAAGGTCAGCGGCGGGCGCGCCAAGAACCATTATCCAAAGGGGCTTAGGGAGCGGTAACCTGCACCGAGAGTGCATCTACATCGATATCGCCTGTGTTTGTGTGAAGTTCGCACAATCCGCCCTCGGTGGTTTGGGGAACACTCACGCTACCTGTATTGGCATGAGCGAGAAAGACCTTAGGGGAGAGCAACCATCCCTTAATATCGCCGGTTGAGGTTTCGATCTTCAGACGATCGGCATCGCATCCCTCTAAGAACACATCGCCGGTACTGTTTTTGACGGCAAATTCCTGTGAGGCAATCACCTGTTTGAGATGGATATCGCCCGTCGTTGCGGTGGCCTTGAGGTTCATGCATTGGATATTGGTCAGCGTCATGTCGCCGGTAGACAGGGCGAGATCCACGGTTTTAGCCGAGAGCGTTTCCATGCGGATATCGGCGGTGCTTGCTTTGACCGAGACCGCCCCGTATTCTGCTTGAGGAAGATATACGGTAACTTTCGGGGATTGAAACCCGATGCTGATATGTTCATACCATGCGCGGGTGTCAACGACCTGAATAGACAGGGTGTTGTCCTTGACCTCAACGGTATGTTTTATCTTTTCCTGCTCAAAGCAGACCACGCCGGTTTCGGTTTCTTCGGTGGGGAGAATCATTAAATCTGTTGTATCGATATTTATCGATATATTGTTGTAGGGGTCTTGGACCGTATAGGTGTTGGTTTCGAATTTTGTTGTTTGTATTTTCAGGAAGTCCCAGTTTTGTGCCATCATAACACCTGCGAACAGGATGCCGCCGATCCCGATTAAGGCGGTTGCCAGTATTAACCACGTTTTTCGATTCATTGTATAACCCCCTGTATCCATTTTTTCGTTAGCCGCAGGGTGCCCTTCGTTGTCGCCTTACATCCGTAAAAGAGGAAGATGCCAAGACCTGCGCAAACCAGTCCGGCTCCCACAAGGGCAAGCCCTGTCGAAAGATTCCCATAACAGGACAGAATGATACCGCCGACCATTCCGCCAAAGGCGCAACCCAACAGTGCACCGAAGACAGCCCACAGTGCGATCAGTATCACCCACCATGCCGCATAGAGGGCTATCACGACGGCAGCGGCGGCAATCAGCAAAGAGCCCCAGACGGGGAAGCCGAGAATCAGCAGGACGATGGTACCTGCGCTTTTCTTTTTCTTGGGAGAGGCGGCTTTGATCTGGGCAATGATGTCTTCGATGTGACCGATTTCGGACACGGCAGCTTCTTCCGAAAGACCGTCTTCGATGCGATCGTCGATCATTTCGCTATAAAAGGACAGATGTTCTTTCTTTTCTTTTGGCGGCAAGCCAAACAAGCCTTTACGAAGCTTTGACAGAAACTCTTGTTTATTCATGCGGCGTGTCCTCCCGATTCACAAATTCATATATGGACAGTATCTCTTTCCAATCGGACTTAAATTCTTCAATGCGACCGATCCCCTGTTGGGTAATGCGGTAATATTTACGCAGCCGTCCGCCATGCTCGGCCGTGCGAACCGTTAACATTTCTGCCGCTTCCAACCGTTTCAGAATGGTATACAAGGTCGATTCCGACAATTCCACATAGGGTTTCATATCCTTTATGATCTGATAGCCGTAAGATTCTTCGCTCTTTATGGCCGCCAGCACGCATACATCCAAAAGCCCTCGCTTTAACTGAATATCCATGTGATACCTCCTTTCATGCTATACATCATATCACGAGGTATTGTGCTTGTCAATAGGGCAGAGAGAAAAATTCTCTCTGCCTTGTTTTAGTTCCAGTAGTCGGTTTTATGGGGCAGGTCGATGTCCTTGGTGCGGAAGGTGATCCTATCGCCCTTTTTCATCTTGCGTTCATAGTCTTTGAGGGTACGGATGGCGTATTTGCCGAGGTAGAGGATAATGGGCATATTGATGAGGGTCATACCGGCCATCAGGATATCGGCAACGCCCCAAAGCAGATCGGCGCTCATTCCGGCGCCGACAAAGATGACGGCGGAAGCGATAATATAGTAAATATTCTTAAATTTCCTGTTGGGTTCTTTGCCGAGCAGATAATTGATAGTTTTATCCACATAGAACAGGTTTCCCAGCAATGTGGTAAAGGCAAACAGGGCCATGGCAACGGTAATAAAGATGGGGCCGATGCTGCCGAGGGTGGCACTTAGGGCATCTTGGACATAGGTTGCGGCCTGATTGCTGGTTGTAGGCGGAGTGACACCCGAACTCATGCACATAAATGCTGTTGCCGAGCAAACGAGCAGGGTATCGATAAACACCGAGAGCACTTGAACGAGGCCTTGTTTGGCGGGGTGGGATACTTCAGCGGAGGCCGAGGCGTTGGGGGCCGAACCGACACCTGCCTCATTGGAGAACAAGCCACGCTTGATACCGTACATGATGCAGGATCCGCCAAAACCGCCGAAGATGGCTTTCCAGTCAAAGGCGCCGGCAAAAATCTGCTTGAACACCTCGGGTAGGGCTTTTATGTTAATAAGAGAAATGGCGATGGCTACTAAAATATAGAGGGCGCCCATAATGGGAACCAAGGCGCTGGTGACCTTGACCAGCCGTTTCCCGCCGCCGATCAGGCAATAGCCGACGAGAACGGCAATAACAAGGCCGATGAGCCAAGGCGTATAGGTAGGATTATAGAACCGGTAGGAAGAAAAGGTAGCTTGCAGATTATAGGAGGCAAGCATATTGAAACCGATGCCGTAGGTTAGGATCAAGAACACAGAAAAGACGATGGCAAGCCATTTGCGTTTGGTGGCCGCTTCAATATAATAAGCAGGGCCGCCGTAGCAACCGTCTTTTCCGCGCTTTTTGTAAATTTGTGCTAATGTACTTTCGATAAAGGCAGAGGCGGCGCCGATTATGGCGATAACCCACATCCAAAACACACTGCCAAAGCCGCCGACGCAGAGCGCCGTTGCCACGCCGATAATATTGCCCGTGCCGACACGAGAGGCGGTGGAGACCATGAGAGCCTGGAAGGAGGATACGCCGTTCTTATCCGATTTTTCGGTAACCGCCTTAAACTGCTGGCCCAGCAAACGAAATTGGGCAAAGCGTGTTCGAATGGTAAACCAGATGCCGCCGATTATTAAAAGGATAATTAATATGTAGCTGTAAAGGGCGTCATTGGTAGCGTTGATTAGGTTTTCAATCATGTTTTTCTTCCTTTATATGAATCTTTGGGCGTACCCGCACCGTCTGCACAAGTCCTCCGCAGCCGTCCCGCATTGGAAGCCGTTGACGATGGCGGTGGCTCTTGGAGAATTGAGGATAACGGAGATATCTTGGGGAAATATATTGCCGAGGTTAATGACGCCGTCGCTATCGAGGCAACAGGGGACGACGGTACCGTCGGAGAGGAT